>JALEKY010000003.1 GCA_022768945.1 Christensenellaceae bacterium
CAACACTTAGAAAGAAAAAAGTTAAATAAATCTACAGGTTTTTGGTAGTGCAGAACTTTTTTGGGTCTGGCGTTAATTAACGCCAGATTCTTTTTTAATGTTTTTTCGGAAACTCTCTCCAGATTATGTCCTTTAGGGTAAAACTCTCGCAATAATCCGTTCAGGTTTTCGTTTGTTCCTTTTTGCCATGCGCAATACGGATCGGCAAAATACATGTCGCAATGCAATTCTTTTTCTATCTTTCTCCAACTCGCAAATTCACTCCCTCTGTCACACGTTATTGTCTTTACCGCTCCTTTCGGTAATTTAGATAATGCTTTTATTACTGCGTTTGCCATTGTTTCTCCGTTTCTGTTCGGTATTTTTATCGCTATGTAATATCTTGTTTTTCTTTCTGCCAACGTTGCAAAGCAAGCCTTTGTTTTTCCTTGTCCGCTTACTACCGTGTCCGCTTCCCAATGCCCGAATTCTTTCCTTGTGTATACGCTTTTATCTCTTTTTCGTATGGATTTTCCCGTCGTAAATCTTCCGCCGTTTCCTAATCTTTTTCTCGTTTTTCCTTTCCTTCTTAAGTTTTTTAGCGTAGATTTTAAATACCTTTCGTCTATCCAGCGATAGATTGTCTTAAAAGACGGTATTTTTAACTCGCAGGGAGTATTCGCTATCTGTTCCGGCGACCACGTTAAAGACAGTTTTTCGTCTATGTAATTTAAAACCTCTTGACTCCAAAACATTCCGCGATGACGATAACTGTTTCGTAAGTCGCTCTTTTTCTGTGCGGTGTAAGGGTAATAGTGCGGTATATCGTATTGAAAGGTGCGGTTTCTTCTTAGTTCTCTCGAGACCGAACTTACGTTTCTCCCTAATAATCTTGCAATTTCTCTATAACTTTTTCCTTTTATATAGTATTCTCGTAGACAACAGCGTTCTTCTATGGTAAAATGATGGTAGTTCATATATTTCTCCCTGGTTTTGTTTTGTCGTTAAAACTATTATACCATAGATTTATATGAACTTCTTTTTTTTTCTCTTACTGTTGCACTTAATAGTATAATTCACCTAAAAAATAAAAAAGACAAGGTAAAAACCTTGTCTTTTAAATGGAGCTGATAACCGGATTTGAACCGGTGACCTCGTCCTTACCAAGGACGCGCTCTACCGACTGAGCCATATCAGCAACCGTTCATATGCGTGGTAAACTCGCAAGAACGTTAATTATTATACAACAATATATAATTTAAGTCAAACATTTTTTGTCAAAAATGCTTATATTATAAATTTTTTTTTGCTCTGAAGTTATTGTCTTCGAAAGAAACGAAAGCCGACTGCCTTTTTTCGGTAACTCTCGAAAAGAACCTTTCGCTGTATCTCGACAGAATTTCGTCTTGTCCGAGATTTGTCGTTATAATCGTGTGCTTGTTTTTAAAAAGCCTTTCGGAAACGAGCGCAAGCAGATATTCGACCGTGATTTTGTTATACATAGGTTCGGTGCCGAGGTCGTCTATAACGAGAAAATCGCACGAAATCAAAGCGGACATATAATCCGGGCGTTCGGAGTATGGCGTGAAGTGAATTTTTAAGAATTTTTCATTCAGTTCGGTTGCAGTCAGGAATACCGAAGAATATCCTTTTTTCTGTAATTCGGAAGCGACTATCTGCGCAAGAAAAGTTTTCCCCGAACCGCATTTTCCAGAAAAAACAAAGTTGTGCGTTTTTGCGTCCGGAAAAAGATTGACGTACTCGCGCATTTTGTCGTAAATCTTTTTGAGCTTTCCGTCCGTTACTTTGTTGTCTGAAAAAGAGAGATTTTTAAGTGGGGAAAGATCTAAAGACGAAAGAGCGAGTTTTGTGCGCATCGTTTGGAAGCACTCGCACGGTTTTCCGTTTACGTAACCCGTGTCCGAGCATTTTTCGCACTCGTAATGAGGAATAAACGTTTTTTCGTCTATTCTCAATTCTTTTAAGACTTGCGCGCGTTTTTTCTTTAATTTTTCGCTTTTGTTTCTGTAACTTTCGGCAGACGAAGGGTTTTCGTCGAAAAGCTCGGCTTTTGCAAGCAGAAAGGTGGTTTCTTTAAGTTCTTTTTCCACTTGAGAAAAGGATGGAAAAGTCAGGGCGTTTTTATAGGCTTCTTCGGCGTTTCGTTCGGCAACGGCGCGCTTATCCGCATATTGTTTTTCGATTAGATCGATAAGTCCTTGCATATCAGATGTCTATATCGTCGACGTCCGTAACGATAGCGTCGAGCTCCTCCTTTGTATAATTTCGCTGATTGGAAAAAACGAACGATTGATTTTTTTGCGAAGAATTTTTCGTTCCCGTATCCTTGTTTTTCGACGAATAGGCTTCGACATCTTCAATCGTAAAAAAGCCCTTGTTTTTCCAGTTGCTCAAAATGGAATTCATATAAACTATCGGGCTCGATTTGTTTGTCGAATAAACGGCGGCTTTTTCTATCATTTCGTCCGTAAAACCCCAACCGTGCCACGTTCTCAAATTCTGTCTGTCCCATTCGTTTGGTCTTCTCGATTGACCGGTTATTTCAAGAATATTCCTTAAAAACTCGTCGTTTTTTGAAATTTCTTTAAAGTATTCCACTATGCTGTCGAAGTCCACTATACCTTTTTGATGAAGATTTTCAAGCGTTTTATCCATACTTTCGAGGTTTCTTCTGCCGCGCTTGAAACAGTAGTTTGCAACCAGCAAAAGCGCGTCTTCGTTAAAACCGAGGCTTAGCCATCTCGTGGTGTAATTGTCTACGACGGGATCTAGAACTTCGCAATAAACCGAAAGTTCCTTGTTGATCTTCGCGGCGAGCTCGAAAGCGTATTTTTTGCTTTTCGAGAACTCCGTAATCTCTTTTACCGAGAAAATCTTGCCGGCGTAAAGTTCGCCCATAAGCTCGTCGAGCTTCTTTATGCTGCCGCGCTTGATAGTGGAAGCCGCCGCGATTATCGCGGATAGGTCGAATCCCATTTCGCCCGTCCATTTGGAAAAAAGCTTTACGTCTTCGATTTCAGGTCTTCTCGTTTGCTTCAGCGCGGAAAGAATCTGTGTGATTTCGTTGCTTCTTACAATGTAGTTTTCAAGCTCTTTTTCAACTTTTTCGGGGGTGGTTATCCCGCGCGAAGCGAAATCTTTGGCTACGGTCGAAACGTACTTATAACCGATGTCGTCTCCTTTTATATCCACGCAATACTGAACGATCATAAGCATCGCTTCCTGTTTGATGCCGTAGTCCTCGATAAGTTTGAAGTATTCGGAGTATTCGTTGGTGGAAATCATTCTTCCGGAAATTATTTTTTGAACGGAGTGGTTGAATTCCGTGTATTTTTCCGCATTGATTTTTCTCGGTTTTGCGCCCGTGTATCCTATCGGAAGATAGTTTACCATGAACGGATCTTCGGAGATTATGTCGAGAACCCCGAATTCTTCCCAATATTTAAAAATATCCGCCACTGATTTTTCGGTTTCTCCGAGAGCCTCCGCCATTTCCTTAAGCGAAAACTGTTCGGATTTCTGGCACAGGTAAAGTCCGTAAAGATAGATTTTAACCGATTTTTCGTTAGCTTCGGGCATATACGCGTATATAAAAACGTTTTCGACGCTTGTGAACGCCGTAGTGTTGTATTCTTTAGAGAATGTACAAAAAGCCATTTTTTCCCCGGTCTTAAATAAATTGATTTTTATCGTAAAGTGTAGTATAATTATTCCGTAAATCGCTTAAACGGAACGACAGATAAAACGCCCGTTAATAATTTCGATTTTCGAGAGTTAGTATATAATATACTAACGGCGCGAAAAAATCAAGTCATTTCGGGAAAGATTTATCAAAATACAAAATGTTGTGCGTCAAACGCGCTTTGTTAACTAAATTTATCAGGAAAGATAGATGAGGATTCTTCATACTTCCGATTGGCATATCGGTAAAAAAACAGAAAACTTTGAAAGATTGCCCGAGCAGAGGGAAGTTCTTGACGAAATCGCCTCCGTTGCCGACGCAGAAAACGTAGAACTTATAATCGTTGCAGGTGACGTGTTCGATACTTTCATTCCGAGCGCCGAAGCAGAGCAGACTTTTTTCGACAAAATTCGACTGCTTTCGGAAAAACGTCCGGTCGTTATAATTCCGGGCAATCACGACGACGCGACGAGATTATGCGCTTCCTCGGCATTCGCCGGAAAAAACAACGTTTTCTTTTTCGAGAACGTAAACGAAGATTCAAATGCCCCTTTTGTCGTTAATAGCATAGACTCCGTTTCGTCAGATAATTCGGCGGCAAAGCTTATCGGCAGCGGCTGCGGATACGCGATTTTCGAAAACAATAAGGGAGAAAAAACGTATATAGGCGCGCTCGCTTACCCGACGGAAGCCCGCTTTAAGGAAAAATCGTCGGGCGAAAGTTATTCGGAAAGAATATGCGGTTGGCTTAACAAGGCAATGGATGGGAACGTAGATAAACTCCCGTCAGTGCTCGTTTCGCACGTTTTCACTGTCGGAGGACAGACTACGGACGGCGAAAGGGAAATTTCCCTCGGAGGGGCGAAAGCGGTAGATCCGTCCGTTTTTCCGGAATGCGACTACGTTGCGCTCGGGCATTTGCATAAACGTCAGGTCGTATCTAAAAGCCGCAAAGCAATTTACAGCGGTTCGATTTTGCAGTATTCGTTCGACGAGATAAACGTGGAAAAATCGGTGACGGTCTTTGATTTGACAAAAAACGGCGTCGAAAATCTCAAGATCGTTCCGCTAACCAAGGGCAAAAAGCTCGCGAAAATTTCATGCGCTTCGGTTGAGGATTGCGCTAAAATACTTCCCGGATATAGGGACTATCTCGTCGAGCTTACGCTTAAACTCGTCAGCCCTCTGACGCGTGACGAAAATGTCTATCTTCGCGGTGAGTTTCCGCAAATTATCTCTTTGAAACTCGAGTTTTCGGGCAGCGACGAACACGTTAAAAAGGGCAGAAAGGAGCTTTCGGACGAGCAACTTTTTAACGAGTGTTATAAAAAGAAGTACGGCGCGTATCCGGACGATAAATTAAAAGAGCTGTTTTTATCGCTCATGGCTGAAATAGACGAAAGCTGAAAATACAGTAACCACTAAAGAATGCGTGCGATTTTGGTCGTTACACTTAAAAATAGGATAGAAATGAAACCGTTATATCTTGAATTTAAAGGAATAAACAGTTTTTCAGAAAAAACGGAAATAGACTTTTCAAAGCTTTGCGAGGAAGGTCTTTTCGGCATATTCGGAAAAACGGGAAGCGGTAAATCGACGATTCTCGATTGTATAATGTACGCGCTTTTTTCGAAAACTTCCCGAAAGCAAACTCTTAAAGAATACTTGAACGACAAATCGAACGACGCGTATATTAAATTCGTTTTCGAGGTTATGACGAGCGGCGTTCATAAAACGTACAAGGTCAATAAAACGTTGAAACTTAACAAACGCGGAAGTATCGATACGTCTGCTGAAATGTTCGAAATCAAAGGCGAAGACGTAATTCCTCTTTGCGAGGGGGAGAGGGTTAACGAAAAGGTAAAAGAGA
Source organism: Christensenellaceae bacterium (assembly GCA_022768945.1). Classification (GTDB taxonomy): domain Bacteria; phylum Bacillota; class Clostridia; order Christensenellales; family Borkfalkiaceae; genus RGIG3732. The sequence goes on from JALEKY010000003.1 coordinate 5,553, forward strand.
TTATCGGCATCGGTTACGACGAATTTGCGCGTTGTATCGTTTTGCCGCAGAACGAATTCGCCGCTTTCGTGAAATCTTCGAGGGCGGAAAGATTTTCGAGCGTTTCCAAACTTTTCGGGCTTGAAAAATACGATATTCTTCTCGGTAAAAAACTGAAAGAGAGGATTGCTTTAACGCAGAACGAGCTTGCGGGTGTAAACGGAGAACTAAAGTCTTACGAACAGTTTACAAAAGAGTACTTAGACGAAAAGAGGGGACTTCTCGAAGCCGAAAAAGCCCGTAAATCGGCTATTATCGACAGATTAAAAGCTGTAGAAGAAAAGTTGAAGAAAGACGAAGAATTGTATTCCGATAAAAAGAAATATATCAAAAACGAGGAAGTCGTTGCCGAGTTGAAAAACAAGGAACAGTGGATTTCTCTGAAAAAAGACGCTCTTTCAAAGTGTGAAAACGCTCTTTCGGTCATTTCTTCGTTCGAAGAATTAAAAAAAGCTCAAGGAGAATTGTCGGATTATAATAAAAAATCGGAAGAGCTTTCCGTCTCGATTTCCGATACCGAAAAGGCATTGAATTCGATAATCGAAGAAGAGAAAAACGTTTCTTTAAACGAACTCGAAAAGTATATCTCCGCTCAGGCGATTTTAAGCGCGAATATGTCGGTGGTCAATAAAACGGACGATTTACGTAACGATTACAAAAAAACGAACGACAGTATGATTTCGGAAAGAAAAACTCTTTCGAGTACGGACGAAAAGATAAAGAACATAGAGGAAGAACTTAATAAAGTCGGATCTCCCGAAAAAGAATTCGTTTCTCTTATTGGCAGAATAGGGGCGTTTTCACTCAAAGAAGAACTCGTTTCGGAAAAGGAATATTTCGACGAAAAACTTCATATAGTTTCGGATTACACGGGCAGTGATTTCGGTAAAGCCGTTTTTGATGAAATTTATAGAAAATCCGTCGAGATTTCGGCGCGGATAAATTCGATAGATTTGCCCGAAACGGACGTAATCGCAGTTTCGGAAAGAATAGAAAAAATACGCGTCGCAACGGCGAAGGTGAACGATTTAAACTTAACAATTAACGATTTACGTGAGAAAAGGGCGGCTTCTTTGCAAAAAACGGAGTTTTTAAAAAAGGAGCTCGAAAGGCTTGCCGACGAAGGGTTAAAGTGTAAAGCGACATTAGACGGCGTTGAAAACAAAACCGGATACAACGTTCGAACCAAAGAAAAAGCGTCTGCCGCGTTAAAAGAGGTAAACGATAAAATTACGGAAATCAAAAAGAAAACGGAAAGGATAGCCGAGAGAAAATCTTCCGAGGAAAAGAAATTAACGAATTACAAAAACGACCTTTCTGTTTGCGAGGGAAAGAAAGCCGCGCTTAGGGAAAAGATAGCCTTTCTTTCTAAGAAAGCCGAAGAAACTCTTTTGCAGTCCAAATTTACTTCCGAGGAAGAAGCGAAGGTTTATGCGCTTGACGAAAAAACTCTTTCGTTGTATAATAAAGAAATTAAGGAATTCGATGAAAAAAGATCTGAGGCCCTTGCTTTTAAGAGTATGCTTGATAAACTTTTTGCCGTTTGTCCGTTTGACGAAAAAGGATACGAGGCTTTGCTTGTCGAAAAAGACGAGCTTGCGGAAAAATCGAAAGTCGTTTCAGAGAACGTCGCCGTCTTTTCCAAAGAGTATAACGACGCCGTTAAGGGCTTTGAAAAGTGCGGTGAAATCAGACTCAAGCGTGACGAAATCGCGGCGAAAGCAGAGCTTTTAAATAAGCTTAGCGACGTTCTTTACGGCAGAAATCTTCTGGAATTTATAGCGGAGGAATATCTGTCCGAAATTTCGTATAACGCTTCGAGAACTTTGCTTTTACTTACTTCCGGGCGATACGACCTTGTTTACGACGGAGAGTTTTTCGTTTCGGATAACCTGAATTGCGGAAACAAACGCCCGGTCTCCACATTGTCCGGCGGGGAAACTTTTTTGGTTTCGTTGTCGCTTGCTTTGTCTCTGTCTCAGGCTATTTGCGAAAAGACAAACAAACCGGTGGAATTTTTCTTCCTCGACGAGGGGTTCGGAACTCTCGACGAAGATCTTATCGAAGTCGTTCTGGACAGCCTCGATAAACTCAGGAGCTCGAATTTTACGATCGGGCTTATATCTCACGTAGTGGAATTGAAACAGCGAATTCAATCGAAAATACTCGTTTCACCCGCAACGGCTTCTCACGGTTCGACTGCGGAAATCGTTTGTTAGAGAGTTAAATTCGCTTTAACCGCCTTTTTCACACATTATCCGCGTGTTTTTAGGATAATCGACGATTACTTCATATAAAAGGAACGTATTATGATTGCAAATCCAATTTATACCCCGCTTACGTTATATAACGATTTTTCGGCAGATTTGCCTCTTCGAGACAGTATTGTCAGCGACGAGCGCGTTGAGGACGTTGTGTATAACGAGGTGTATTTCAACGGAAGAGAAACCTCCGAGGGGAGGGTTTTGATATACGGAATTCTGGCTCGTCATTCGGACGGAAAAAAGCATAGCGCCATACTCATTATTCCGGATTACGAGGATAAAACGGATATTCAGCTTATGAATATTTACGTTCGGCTCGGTTATGACGTTCTTCTTATCGATTACAAAGGCGAAACGGAAACTTCGGACAATTATACAAATTACCCGAGCGACATTAAATACGCAAACCTTAAATACTCGGAATTTCATCTCGATAAAGTTCTGAAGACGGCGAGGGAAACCTGCCGCTACGAGTGGACGTGCGTGGCTTCTTATGCGGTAAGCTTTTTGAAGGCTCGTCTCGAAACGAACAAAATAGGCGTACTCGGCGTTAAATACGGCGCGGAAATCATGTGGCACCTTGTTTCTATGGATAACAGAATTACCTGCGCGGTTGCTCTTTTCGGCGCGGGTTGGCGAGCGTATAAGGGCATCGATAAGTTTTCGTCGTTGAGAATGGGCGAGATAGACGAAGAGCGCATTAGATATATCGCGGGCGTTGATTCTCATTCTTTCGCGCCGTACTGCAAATGCCCGGTCGCGTTGTTGACTTCCACGAATTCAGCAGAGTTCGACGCCGACCGCGCGCACGATACGATACGCAGAGTTAATCCGAAAGAGGATACGTTATTTTGCCTTTCCCCGAGAATGAAGGACGCGCTCGATATAAACTGTACGAGAAATTCAGAGTTGTTTTTCGGCGCGTTTCTTTCCGGCCAGAGAATAGTAAGACCTTCCGAACCGCAGCTCTCTTTTAAGAGTATACCGGGAGGAGTTCGTGTGGAGGCTTCGGTCGGGAACGAAGTAAAAACGAGAAACGTAAGGATTTATCTGTGCGAAAATCAAACGATTTCGTCATGGAGGAATTGGGTTTTACTCAACGCTTCTTACGAAAACGACAAGTACGTGGCTGAGTACACGTGCGTTAACGGCGGGGGAATAGTGTTTGCTTTCGTCGTTGCCGAGTACAGAAACGGGATAACGGTTTCGACGGGTATTATTCCATATAAGTGCCCTGTTTCCGACATTATCCGCACAAATCTTATTTACAGCAATGCCGAGGGTATAGGCGATTTCGTGTGCGATACCGATCCGAAAGATATGATTGCGAACGTGCTTTATTATAAGAACAGCCCTCTTGTCGTAAAGAGGGGACCTACTAACATAAGCGGCGTTTCTTCGAAGAGCGGATTGATTTCTTATAAGCCTAACGAAAAATGCGTACAGGTAAAGGCGGATTCTATTTTTAAACTCGACGTGTATTGCAACTCACCGGTTACGCTGTGCGCTACGATAGGAGTTTCTATTGGCAAAGATAACGAACAGACGTATACCTGTTCGGTCGACGTGCCCGAAGGCGAAGTCTGGCAGAACGTGGTTCTTAATCTTAAAGATTTTAAATCTCGTGACGGTAAGCTTATAACCGATTACGACGAAGTGGTTTATATCGGTTTTAAGTCCGACGGGCTTTTTGCCGTAAACAACGTGTTGTTTCTGTAAAAGTCGTAAATTCATAATCGTTTTTTGCGCTTCGGCATTTTTTGCCGGAGCGTGTTTTGTATAAAGAAAAAGAGTTTTTTGCGCCTTGGCGAAAACTATTGACTGTTATAATACAATGTGTCATAATATCTTGCGTTGAAGAAAAGGGAAGACTCGGCGCATACCCCCTTTTACGAGCAAAGCGTTCTCGATATGGAAATTCCGGATAGCGGAGACGGCTTCGTCCTTTCTGTGGACTATGCTTCGAGCCGTTATGAAGACGCGACCATAGAGAGTTTTCGCAAGTTGTTTGTACGCATTGCGTACTTGCTTGTTTATACCGCCGCGGACGAATATATTACGGTAGAACAGCTGCATGGCGAAGCGGAAATATAATTAGAGGCGAAGCATTGAATCCCTGCCTGCCAAAGAAGAAAAATTGGCAATAAATGCGATTACCTTTAAATAAATACTTTATTTATTTTAAAAAATATGGTAGAATAGGTGATAATAGGAGCTTTTTTATGGATTATTATTCATCACCGAAAGAACTGTATAACAGGATTTCGGGCAAAAAAGACGTCAATATAGCCGATACGGTAATGATTGTCGTAATATTTTTGCTGATGATTGTTTTGTTTTTAAAAACGTTCGTTTTTACCACCGTTTTCGTAAGCGGCAGCAGTATGGAAACGACGCTTACCGACGGTGATTTTTTAATTGCCGACACTTTAAAAGCAAAACTCGGGAGCTACACCTACGGCGACGTTATCGTCGTCGATACGGGTATCCTTACAGAAAACGGCGATACGAAGAAAATCATAAAAAGAATTATCGGGCTGCCCGGCGACGTTATCGAAATAAAAAACGGATACGTTTACCGTAACGGAGAGATTTTAAACGAGGAATATCTTACGCAAAAAACATACGTCGAAGACTATCGCGTTTCGCCGGATATTTACACCGAATTTCCCCATACGGTGGGCGAGGACGAAGTGTTTTTTCTCGGAGATAACAGACGAGTCAGTCTCGACAGCCGCAGATACGAGTATTCGCGGATAAAGAAAAGTCAGATATTCGCGGTGGTTCCGGAGTGGTCGATAAGGCACAAGAATTTTATAAAAAAGTACTACGGTTTCCTTTATTCCGTAAGGGGAAACAACTCAATCGGCGATTAAAATTCGGTAGTCAATCAGGCTATACCGTCGCAGAATAAAAAAAGAAACAGGAGTAGATTAAACTATAATGGAAAAGATAAAAATAATATCCGACAGCACGTGCGATTTGACAAAAGAAGAAGTTGCCTCGTTGGGCGTCGAAATTGTTCCCGTAGAGATTATTCTCGGTTCGGAATGTCACCTTGACGGTGACGGAATAACTTCGGAAAGCGTTCTCGAATACGTAAAAAACACCGGAGAACTTCCGAAAACCGCGGCAACGAACAGCGAGAGATACGAGGAAACTTTCAAAAAATTCGTTGATGAAGGCTATAAAGTCATTCACTTCGATATTTCGTCGAAGTCGTCGTCGATGTATTTTAATGCGGTCGCCGCAGCCGAGAAGTTTAACGGAAACGTTTTCGTAGTGGACAGTATGGCTTTGTCTTCGGGACAGGGGCTTCTCATTATGAAAACGTGCGATTATATAAAAGAAGGGAAATCTTTCGACGAGATTTGCGAAATTTTAAAGGAACTCCCTAAAAAAGTTCAGACTTCTTTCGTCGTCGATACTCTCGAATTTTTACACAAGGGCGGCAGATGCTCGCTTACTTCGCTTATGGGGGCGAAAGTATTAAAACTGCACCCGTATATTTCTATGGTCGACGGGCAGCTCAAAGCAAAGAAAAAGTACATGGGCGGCATGGCTAAGTGCCTTTCGCAATACGTTCACGACGTAGCCGAAGAGTACAAAAGTTACGATAAAACGAGATGTTTCGTAACTCACAGTCCGTCCGATCCCGAGCTTGTAAAAATAGTTATAGACCTCGCCAAAGAACTTTTCGATTTCAAAGAGGTAATAGAAAGCACCGCGGGCTGCACGGTAACTTCGCATTGCGGTCCCAATACAATAGGTATTTTATTTATAACGGAATAAGCCGAGAGCGGATTCTCGCGCGGTTTTTGGAGATACGATGATAAAACCGATATGCTTCGGTTTCGGAAGCACAGTAAAAATTATAGATTCGTTCTTTCAATTCATATGGAATATAATAAGAACGCTCAATATTCAGCTTTTGCTTACCGTATGCGCGCTGTGGTTTATACTTGCTAACGTTTTACCGGGCGAAGCTCTTACTACCGCGTTCTGGGTGATTTTCGCCGTTCTTGCCGGAATTTCCGCGGTATACGCAATCGCCGCAACGCTGTATTCTTTCGTAAGGTATCTGAGGGAGTCTTCGAAAAAATCTCCTATGAAAAAAGAGCCGGTCGAAATTTCTATTAAAGACGTTACCGAAGAGGAAAAGCCGGTTTATTTCAGAGTGGCGCAGAACCCGAAATACGTAATGGCGGAGTATTCGGACAGATACGAGCTTTATTACGACAACGACGGCGAACTTCAATTCGTAAAAATCACGCCGAAGCAAAAAGATAACCCGGGTAACGGAAACCCGAACAACGGAGAAAAACAAAATGACTGAAATATATTCCGCCATTGACCTTGAAAAAGCCAAAAAACAAAAGAATAACTGCCTTGCTGTATTTTTCTCGGTGTCGCTTGTATATCTTGCCGCCGCTGTTTTTATGCTTGTATATTTTATACTCGAGCCGTACGGTACTACAAAACGAACTCCGCTTATTATAGGCGAGTGTGTGCTTACCGCCGTTTACGTGATATTTATCTACATTTTTATGGCGATTAAATTCGCAAGAGTAAAAAATTACGTAAAACTTCTCGATAATCTGATAGGCAAAAACGTAACGAAGAGCATTGCTTCCTTTATGCGTTTTAACGGCGAAACCACGGTAAAGGACAGAGTCGATTTTACGTCGATGACGTTTGTGGAGTGGTCGGAAAAGGAAAAAGACTATATGGAACGCCACGTTCTTCTCGATAAAGAAAAAGCCCGCCCGGATTTTCGTCCCGGCGACGAAGTGATTCTTTACACAAGAATGAACATTCTCGTTTCTTACGAAGTGGCGGAAAGGACGGTTCTCGAGGGAACGCCGTTCGAAAATTAGGGAATAATTTTAATACTCCGCGGGCTTTTCGCGAAGACGCAATATAAAAAAGGAGAAATGATATGTCCAAGAACAGAAGTGAAGTAAAAAAGGAATATTTATGGGCGACGGAAGATATGTTCGCCTCGCTTAAAGAATGGAACGACACGTTCGAAAAGGTAGATAAAGCCATCGATTTCAAAAAATATCAGGGAAAACTCGGAAACAAAGCCGATTTTCTCGCTTTCTGCAAGGAAGAAGAAAAGGTTTTGTACGATTTCGAAGTTTTGTCCGTTTATGCATTTATGAAGCATGACGAGGATGCGGGCAATTCCGAATACGTATCTCTTTTGTCGAGAACGAACGACCTCGGAATGAAGTTTTCGTCAGAAACGGCTTTCGTCGTTCCCGAACTTACCTCTTTAAGCGAAGACGTTCTGAACGGTTATATAGCCGATCCCGAGATGTCCGACTACGACTATATGCTTAAAAACGTTCTTAAGGACAAAAAGCACGTTCTTTCAGAGGAAGGAGAGCAGATACTCGCGCTCGGCGGAAAGGTTTTCGGCGGATTTAAGGAAATTTTCGGAATGATAGACAACGCCGACCTTAACTTCGGTGAAGTAACGGTAAACGGCGAGAAAGTCAAACTTTCGCACGGTACTTACTCCGTTTTACTCGCGAACAAGGATCAGAAAGTTCGCTCGGAGGCGTTCAAAACTTACTACAAAGCGTATATTAACTTTATCAACACGATTTCTCAGACGTACGTGGGGAACGTTAATAAAGACGTTTTCCTTGCTCGCGCGAGAAAATACGGCAGCTGTCTCGAGGCGGCTCTGTCTTCGGAAGACGTCGACGTAAAGGTATATGACAACCTTCTTGCTTCCGTTGAAAGCGCTCTCCCCGCAATGCACGATTATATTCGCACGAGAAAGCAGGTTTTAGGTCTTAAAGAGCTTCATATGTACGATTTATACGTTCCGATAGTAGAGGGTGCGGAACTCAAACTCGATTACGAAGAAGCGTTTAAACTCGTTAAGAAAGGTCTTTCTCCGCTTGGAGAAGAGTACGGCAAACTTCTTCAGCGCGCGCACGACGAAAGATGGATCGACGTAGAAGAAACAAAAGGTAAACGCAGCGGCGCGTACAGCATAGGCGTTTACGGAATGAAGCACCCGTACGTTCTTTTGAACTATCAGCCGACCACGCACGACGTTTTCACGATTGCGCACGAACTCGGTCACGCAATGCATACCTATCATTCCAACAAATATCAGCCGCAGGCAAAGGCGGACTATAAGATATTCGTTGCGGAAGTCGCAAGCACGGTAAACGAAGTATTGCTTTTAAAGTACGTTCTCAAAAACTGCACGGATAACAAACTTAAAAAGTATTTGCTTTCTTATTATATGGATATGATAAGAACGACGCTTTTCCGTCAGACGATGTTTGCGGAATTCGAATATATCGCGCATACGGACGCAGAAAACGGTAAGCCTTTAACAAAGGACAGCATGAACGCCGCGTATCTCGCGCTCAACAAAAAGTATTACGGCGACGGCGTTATTCACGACGACGAAATCGCTTACGAATGGGCGAGAATACCTCACTTCTACCGCGCGTTTTACGTTTATAAATACGCGACCGGTATCATTTCGGCTATTTCAATTGCGGAAAGAATTTATAACGAGGGCGAGGTAGCGGTAAAGGATTACTTTAAATTCCTTTCGTCCGGCGGCAGCGATTCTCCCGTAGAACTTTTAAAACTCGCGGGTGTAGACCTGACGAGCACAAAGGCTTTCGAGGCTGCTATGAATTCGTTTAAAGCGACGCTCGAAGAGTTTAAATCTCTGTAACATATAAACAAAAGCCGCGTTTATCGCGCGTTATCGATGTATTTTTTTAAAACAAAAGAGGTTGTTTAATGGCAGTATCGAGAGTGCTTCCGCATAACCTCGAAGCGGAACAATCCGTTCTCGGGTGCGTGCTTATGGATCAGGAGCTTCAGTCGGAACTTCTGACGGAGCTTAAAGAGGGTGACTTTTACAACGAATCGCATAAAACGATTTTCAACGCTATGTGCGAAATATATAACCAAAGCAAACCCGTAGATTTGATTACGCTTTGCGATAAGCTCGACGGCGACGGGAAGCTCGAACAGGTCGGCGGTATTTCTTACGTAACCGACCTGACAGGCGTTATTCCGTCTACGGCGAATTATCGTTCGTATTTCGATATAGTTCGCAGGGACGGCATTTTGCGCGCCCTCATTCGCAGCGCGAATAAAATTCTGGAAGATTGCTACGGCTCGTCGGACAGCGATGCGTCTCTTTCTCTTGCGGAGAAGTCCATTTACGATATTTCCGCCGAAAACGATACTTCTACCCTTTCGCTATTGTCCGAAAAGCTCGGGGACGTTTTACATAAATTCGAGGAAATAGGAAAAGACAGCAACGCGTTCGCGGGGCTTAAATCCGGCTTTATCGAGATGGATAAATTTACCAACGGCTTCCGCAGGGGCAATCTGATTATACTTGCGGCTCGTCCGTCGAACGGTAAAACGACTCTCGCGATGAACATAGTGGAAAACGCGGCTATTCAAAGCGACGCGGTTTGCGCCGTTTTCGCCCTCGAAATGACAAAGGAAGAACTTGCCCAACGTATGCTTTGCTCCATAAGCGGAGTAGATAACGGCAGAGCCATTCGCGGTCAGATAGACGAAGAAGGCTGGCAGAAACTTTGGGCGGCAAGGAAAAAACTTTCTGACAGAAAGATATTCGTAGACGATACGTCGATTACCACGCCGGGCGAAATTCTCTCCAAATGCCGCAGACTTAAAAGCAAGCAGGGCAGACTCGATCTTATCGTTGTCGACCATATTCAGCTTATGGAAGTTCAGAAAGGCGGAACTAAACGCGGCGACAATCGTCAACAGGAAATAACTCAGATTTCACGTAACTTAAAAATGATAGCCAAGGAACTCGACGTTCCGGTAATCGCGCTTTCTCAGCTTTCCCGTCTCGTAACTAACAGAACGGGGCAAAAGCCGGTGCTTTCCGACCTTCGTGAATCCGGTGCCATCGAGCAGGATGCGGACATCGTTATGTTTATTCACCGCCCGGATAAGGTAGCTGAGGAAAGCGAAATAGCCAAGGGCAAGGTAATGAAGAACGTTGCCGAAATTCTTATAGAAAAGAACCGTGCCGGTTCGACCGGTAGCTTCGAACTTCTCTTTAAGGGTGGCAATACGAAATTCGTCGACTTGCCGAAAGATTATAAATCTCAGTTCGAAACCGTCCAGACCGGAGGCGGAAGAGATATGCCTCCCGCCCCGGAAGACATTGACGACGCTCCGTTCGATCCGGATAACGCGACTTCTTTCGCTCCTCCCGAAGACGAGGGAACGTTTACTCCTCCCGACGACGTTTTCGACGCAAGCGAACTTTTTGAAAAAATGCCGAAGGGCGAAAGAGGCTCGACCGAACAAAACGGCGATAACGATATAAAAGTAGGTCAGACCGATATAAACGATATTTTTTAATGAAAACACTTGTTTTAAAACCGGATAAAGAAAGTCTTGCCATTGCTGCAGACATAATAAAAAGCGATGGACTTGTAGCGTTTCCCACCGAAACGGTTTACGGGCTCGGCGCGCTTGCAACGAGCGGGAAAGCCGTTAAATCCGTCTACGAGGCAAAGGGCAGACCTTCAGATAATCCGTTAATCGTTCACGTTCATAAAGACTATGACATATCCGAACTCGTCTACGACGATTTCCCGTATGTCGAAAAACTAAGAAAAGCTTTCCTCCCGGGACCGCTTACGCTCGTTTACAGAAGCAAAGGCATGGTTGCAAGCGAAGTCAGTTGCGGACTCGACAGCTTAGCGATAAGAATTCCGTCTGACGAAAACGCTCAGGCTTTTTTAAGAGCTTGCGACGTTCCCGTTGCCGCGCCGTCCGCGAACGTATCGAAACACATAAGCCCCGTTACCGCCGAACATGTTTACGAAGATTTAAACGGAAAAATACCCCTTATTCTCGACGGCGGGAGATGCTCGGGCGGAATAGAAAGTACCGTTTTGGACGTAACTACCGAAACTCCGCTTATACTTCGCAGCGGACTCGTTACGTCAGAAATGATAAAAAAAGTCGTAGGTAAATGCGAGTATGCTCAGCATAAAGAGGGAGACAAAATTAAATCTCCCGGCGTTAAATATAAGCATTATTCACCGAAATGTAAAACGAAATTTTTTGAAAGAAAAGACTTGGATAAAGCGGTTGAAGAGTATAAAAGTGCCTTAAATCGCGGCTTAACGCCGATAATTTTGTGCGATGACGAAATAAAAAGTCAACTTATGAACGTTAACGCCATCGATATAGGCAAAACATCCAAGGAGCTTGCGGAAAACGTTTATGAGGCTCTTCACGAAGCCGAAAAGATTTCCGATTTCATCATCGGAATAGAACTTGTCGGAGACAGCGAGATAGACGTCGGCGTTATGAACAGGTTCTTTAAAGCGACAAGAGACGACTGAAATAATTAAACGGAAGAGAATATGAAAATTTTGTTCGTTTGTACGGGCAACACGTGCCGCAGTCCCATGGCGGAATACATTTTGAAAAACCTGCTCGAAAAAAAACTCGTGAATGCGGAGGTCGGTTCTGCCGGAACGGCAGCACTCGATGGCGGAGGAATGAACACCTTTGCCGCGACGGTGTTGTCTTACCACGGAATTAACGCAGGCGATTTTTCATCTAAGAAGTATTCGCCCGATATGGCGAAAAAATTCGACGTTATAATTTGTATGACTCCTTTAATCGCAAAATCGCTCAAAACGAATAAGGCGACTGATTTTTCGAGTCTTTACGGTTTTTTTCCGATTGCCGATCCGTACGGTTGCGGTTTAAGCGAATACGAAAAAACTTTCGAAACTCTTTATTCGGCATGTAACCTGCTTTGCGAGGAAATCGCAAACGGCACTTTGCAGGCAAGAATAAAAAACATAAAAAAATAATAATAGGGCTGCTTGCCCGTAAAGAGGTAATAACATGAAAATTGCACTCGGCTGTGACCACGGCGGTTACGCATATAAAACGGAACTTATCGAATATCTTAATAAAAAAGGATGCGAAACAATCGATTTCGGTTGTTTTTCCGAAGACTCGTGCGACTATCCCGATTTCGCGCTTCCCGCTGCGGAATGCGTTAAAAACGGCGACGCGGACTTCGGTATTCTCATTTGCAGCACGGGCATCGGAATAAGTATCGCCGCAAACAAAGTTCCCGGTATTCGTTGCGCGCACTGTCACGACGTTGTTTCCGCGGGACTTACGAGAAATCACAATAACGCGAATATGCTTGCGTTCGGCGCAAAAATTATTTCTAAAGAACTTATGTACGAAATCGTCGATAAGTTCTTATCGTCCGGTTTCGACGGCGGCAGACATCAGAGAAGAGTGGATAAAATAACCGCAATAGAGCAAAAATACTCTAAGTAAATTTCGTTCAATCCGATAAAAAGGTTGACAAATCTAATTCGATATGTTAGTATTGATTTAAAAGAAAATGTCTTTAAATTCGATACGGAGAGATCGGTAAGATAAGTAATATTTTAAGTGTGTTATTATGCCTTGCCGTATTCCGGTGAGGCTTTTTTATAATAAACCGCATTGCGGTAAGAATACAGGAGATAAATCTATGGGCAAATTTGTTGTAGTAGACCACCCTTTAATTCAGCACAAAGTCACGATGATGCGCGATAAGAACACCAATTCGAAAGATTTCAAACAACTTCTCGACGAAATCTCTCTTCTTCTCGCATACGAAGCGACCAAAGACTTGCCGCTTAAAGACGTGGAGGTAGAAACTCCCATCTGCAAAACAAAAGCAAAAATGGTTTCCGGCAGAAGCATAGGCGTAGTTCCCATTCTCAGAGCGGGGCTCGGTATGGTAAACGGAATTTTAACTCTTGTTCCTAACGCAAAAGTCGGTCACATCGGTCTTTATCGCGATCCCGAAACGCATAAACCCGTAGAATATTACTGCAAGCTTCCTTTGGACGCGGATCAGAGAACGCTTATTGTCGTCGATCCAATGCTTGCGACAGGCGGAAGCGCAATCGCCGCAATTCAATTTTTGAAAGACAGAGGTTGCAACGATATTAAGATGATGAACCTCATCGCAGCGCCGGAAGGTGTTAAAGCAGTGCAGGAAGCTCATCCCGACGTTGACATTTACGTTGCCGCTCTTGACGATCATCTTGACGACCACGCGTACATTGTTCCCGGTCTCGGTGACGCAGGCGACAGAATTTTCGGCACGAAGTAACAACCTTGTATTCCGAGTCGCTGTCGGCACGGAGTAGACGAAAAATAAGAAAAAGCCGATAAAAACATGTCGGTAGATCCTGAAGCGCCGGGTAAAATTGCCCGACGCATTAGGCGTTTATGCGAACAATTCTTTTGAGAAAAAGAAGTATAACGTTACTTCGTTTACTGTTTTCTGTGGAGAAAACATCGTAATTTCTTCAAACATAAATATAGATGATAGGAGAGTTTTAATGAGAAAAGTTAAAAAAGCCGTTATTCCCGTGGCGGGTTTCGGTATGAGATTTTTACCTTTTACGAAAGCGGTACCAAAAATGATGCTGCCGATTATCGATACCCCCGTTTTGCAATACATTGTTGAAGAAGCCGTCGACAGTGGAATAGAGGAAGTCTTGTTCGTAGTCGGTCAGCACTCGGAGATAATCCGCGATTATTTTTCCGAAAACGCAGAGTTGAACGCAAAACTCGAAAACGAAAAATATAAGGCTTTCAGGGAAAAGGTCGAAAAAGTCAACTCGATAGCAGAGTATTCTTTCGTCGTTCAGGACAAACAGCTCGGCACGGCGCACGCGGTTGCGCTCGCAAAAGAATTCACTGCGGGCGAGCCGTTCCTTTTGATGTTCGGAGACGATCTGATGTTCAATGCAGAAAAGCCCGTTTCCCTTCAGCTTATCGAAGCCTACGAAAAGACCGGTAAAACGGTTATCGGTTGTAAAAAAGTTCCTCTTGCAGATGTGCCGAAATACGCTTCCGTAGAGTACGACTCGTGCGACGGAAGAATATACAATATGACGAAGATAACCGAGAAACCGCCGATAGAAAAAGTAAAGTCCAATCTTTCTCCGCTCGGCAGATACGTCTGTGATTCGGATATTTTCGATTATATCGAAAAAATAGGAAGAGGCGCGAACGGGGAATATCAGATTACCGACGCTTTCGATCTGCAGGCTAAAGATTCTCGCGTGGTCGCGCTCGAATTTGAAGGAAAACGCTATGATACGGGCGATAAATTCGGTTACGTTCAAGCGTTTGTCGAATATGCGTTGAGAGACGAAGAATTCGGTGAAAAGACATTAAAATATCTTAAAGAACTTATAAAGAATGATTAGCGAAAGGTTTATTCGCACCGCTATGCTTATAGGCGAGGATAGCGTTGAAAAATTGAATAATTGCAATGTGCTTGTTTTCGGCGTGGGCGGCGTAGGCGGATACGTGGTAGAAGCTCTTGCTCGCGCCGGAGTCGGTTCGTTCACCGTCGTCGATAACGACGTAGTGGCGCTTTCCAACATAAACAGGCAGATTATCGCCACAAGCGAAACGGTTGGGAGAGATAAAACGGAAGTTATTAAAGAGCGAATTCTTTCTATAAATCCGGAAGCGAAAGTTGACGCTCGCAAATGCTTTTTTATGCCCGAGAATGCCGACGAATTCGATTTTTCCGCATACGACTACGTTATTGACGCTGTCGACACGGTTACAGCTAAAATCAAAATCGTCGAAAAGGCAGTTCAAGCCAATGTTAAGGTAATTTCATCGATGGGTACGGGGAATAAAACGGAGCCGTCGCTCTTCAAAATTTCCGATATATCGAAGACGAGCGTTTGCCCACTTGCAAAGGTGATGAGAAGAGAACTGAGAAATCGCGGAATAAAACATCTTAAAGTGTTGTACTCTACCGAAAAAGCTCATATGCCGCTTTTTCAACCCGAGGTCGATTTATCCGAAAACGACGATTGTTCTGTTAAGAATGAGAAGAAGAGGAGAAAACAAACTCCCGCAAGTATCTCTTTTTGTCCGTCCGTTGCGGGGCTTCTCATCGCGTCGGAAGTCGTAAAAGATATGCTTGAGTTATGATTAACGTTTGTTTTGTGTGTCACGGCAATATATGTAGAAGCCCTATGGCTGAATTCGTTTTTCGTGATTTATGTGAGAAAAAGGGCACTTTATCGAAATTCAACGTCACCTCGAGGGCAACGAGCAATGAAGAAGAGGGAAATCCGGTTCACTACGGAACAAAGAGGATTCTCGCGCGCCTCGGAATAGACGTTTCAGGAAAATATGCCGAGAGAATATCAAAGGACGATATAGAAAAAGCCGACTATATAATAATTATGGACGAATATAACCGAGGGAACCTCTATAGACTTGCCGACAGATACGGTGAAAAATACAAAAATGCCGTCATTGAAAAAACTCGTACGCTACTTTCTTTTACAAAACGCGGAGGGAATATAGCCGATCCCTGGTATACCGGCGATTTCGAAAAAACATACGAAGACGTAAAAGAAGGTTGCGAGTGCTTTTACGATTTTCTTTCGGCGGCAGAGACAAATAGAAATTAAAAACAATGAAAAATTGCAAATTAAAATACAAATGCGTCGTACTCGATCACGACGACACGGTTGTTGAAACGTCAAAAGATATACATTACCCTTCGTTCGTAAAATCTCTTTCCGTACTCAGACCGAGAATTAAAATCGGTTTCAACGAATTTATGAAATATTGCTTTTCGCCCGGCTTCTTTGCGTTTCTTAAAGAAAATCTTAAATATACGGACGAAGAAATCAAGTATCAGTTAGACGTGTGGAAGAAGGACGTCAGTTCCGTCGTTCCGAAAGCATACGATGGCGTAAATGAGATTATACTGAAAATAAAAGAACTCGGCGGAATTATCGTAGTCGTTTCTCATTCTGCCGAAGATATAATTTTAAGAGATTACAAGGAGAATTTCGGAGTGTTGCCGGACGCGGTTTTCGACGGATCGTTACCGGACGATAAACGTAAACCGTCCGTCTATCCGCTTGAAAAGACAGCGGAGTTTTTCTCAGTCGAAAAGAAAGATATTGTCGTAATAGACGATCTTAAGCCCGGTATGGACATGGCGAAGAATTTCGGCGCGGATTTTTATGCCGCAGGTTGGTCGCATTTCGACGAGGAAACGAAAAGATTTCTGAAAGAGAATGCGGACGGATATCTCGAAAGAGTGTCGGATTTAAAAAACGTCTTGTTCGAATACAAAGATTGAAAAAGTGCCTTATATCGCACGTTAATAGATAAATATGAAAAGAATTTTATTGATTGCCACAGGCGGAACGATAGCTTCCCGCCCGACCGAAGACGGTTTGAAACCCGAAATATCTACCGAAGAAATACTCAGCTACGTACCCGAAATTAAAGACGTTGCCGAAGTTTCATGCATTCAACTATTCAACATCGACAGTACAAATCTTTACTATAAGCATTGGCTTGCGATTACCGAGTGCATTAAGAACAATTACGACGAATACGACGGGTTTGTGGTTACCCACGGTACGGATACTATGGCATATACCGCTTCGGCTATTTCCTATCTCGTCCAGAACAGTAAAAAGCCGATAGTGTTTACAGGCTCCCAAAAGTCGATTTATATGAAGGATACCGACGCGCGCAACAATCTTTATAACGCGTTTCTGTATGCTTGCTCGCCTTACGCGTGTCTTGTTCATATCGTTTTCGAAGGTAAAATCATAATAGGAAACAGAGCGAGAAAAACGAGGACAAAAAGCTACAATGCTTTTTCAAGTGTAGATTTCCCCGAAGTCGGCGTTATCCGCGACGGAAGAATTATAATGTATATTACCGAGTACGTCGAAAAGTTTTATCCCGATTTTTATTTCGATCTTGATCATAAAGTATTTGTTTACAAAATCATTCCGGGCGATGATTTTTCCGCGCTTTGGCTGATAAAAGATAAATTCG
Source organism: Christensenellaceae bacterium (assembly GCA_022768945.1). Lineage (GTDB taxonomy): Bacteria > Bacillota > Clostridia > Christensenellales > Borkfalkiaceae > RGIG3732. The sequence goes on from JALEKY010000003.1 coordinate 22,781, forward strand.
ACGCGCTTGTCCTCGAAAGTTTCGGCGCGGGTAATCTTCCGCTGTACGAAAACAACGCGCTCGTGAAGTATCTGAGAGATTGGACGACTTCGGGTAAAACCGTCGTGGTCACAACACAAGTCCCTTACGAAGGGAGCGATATGTGCGTTTACGAAACGGGCAGAACTTTTAAAAACGAAACGGGGATTATCGAAGCGTACGATATGACTTTGGAATCCGTAGTTTCAAAACTGATGTGGATTCTTGCAATCACGAGAGAACAGAAAGAAGTAGAGGAATTGTTTTATAAACCGGTGCAAAAGGATATTATATGAGTTTTGCTTCACTTAAAAAACAAGATAAATATAGACAGATGACCGAAACGCCGATACCTGAGCTCATTACGTATCTTGCTCTACCGACGGTAATCAGCATGCTGATTACGTCCGTGTATAATATGGCGGACACGTACTTCATCGGTCATATCCCGGGCGCGAGTATATCGGAAATCACTTCGGCTTCGGGCGCCGTCGCCGTAGTTTTTTCTCTTATGGCGATTATTCAGGCTTGCGGCTTCTTTTTCGGACAGGGCTCCGGTTCGTATATTTCGAGAGAACTCGGCAATAAAAATAAGGAAAACGCGGAGGAAATGGCGTCTTTCGCGTTTTTTGTTTCAATGTTTGTCGGCGTTATAATAGGCGCGTTCGGTTTGATTTTTATCGAGCCGCTCGCATACCTTCTCGGTTCTACCGACACGATTTTGCCTTACGCCAAAGATTACATGTTGTATATTCTTATCGGCGCGCCGTTTATGTGTGGATCGTTTGTGTTAAATAATCAGATGAGATTCCAGGGAAACGCGTATATTTCAATGATAGGCATAGTTTCCGGCGCCGCGCTCAATATTTTGTTAGATTACGTTTTCGTTATACATCTCGGAATGGGTACGGCAGGCGCGGGTCTTGCCACTGCAATAGGTCAGTTCGTCGGTTTCGTCGTATTGTTTATCGGTATGCGCGTCGGCAATAATCTTAAATTAAAACTTAGAAAATTCCGTTTTTCCTCGCTATATATGAAGGAAGTCGTAAGGGGCGGGCTTCCGTCTCTTGCAAGGCAAGGACTTGCGAGCGTCGGAACTCTTTCTTTGAATTTTGCGGGCAAGCTTTGCGGAGGAGACGCCGTAATTTCTGCTATGGGTATTGTCTCCCGAGTGATGAGCTTTGCTTTTTCGGCGGTTCTCGGTTTCGGACAAGGATTTCAGCCGGTGTGCGGCTACAATTTCGGAGCAAAAAAATACGAAAGAGTGAAGGAAGGGTTCTTCTTCTCACTTAAAATCTCAATGTCGATTCTCGTAGTCGTGCTCGCGGTTTTGATCATTTTTTCCGATGAAATTATAGGCATGTTTAATGCGGACGAAAATGTTTTGCCAATCGGTAAAGCGGCGTTGATTGCACATTGCGCCGGGTTTTTAGGCGTTCCGTTTTTAACGTATACTAATATGCTGTTGCAGGTTATAGGTAAAGTCGTTCCGGCTACGCTTCTTTCGACGGGCAGACAGGGATTATTCTTTTTGCCGATTTTATGCGTGCTTACGCTTTGTTTTAAAGTATGGGGAGTAATTCTTTCGCAGCCTGTGGCAGACGTTCTCGCGTTCGCATTCGCCGTCATTTTGTTTATAAAAGAATGTAAAGAGTTGGCTTTGCTTGAAAAACAAAGAGATGAGGAGTCTTTTGAGGCTTTCTCCGAAGCCGAAAAAACAGAATAACAATAGAAAGTTTATGACAAAGTTTAAGACGCGACCGTAAATTATGCGGTTGCGTCTTAAATAAGGGAAAAATCTTTATCTTTCGTTAAATTGTTGCCGTATTAGCAATTTGCGAATTCGTAGTAATAATCACTGCTTTGCGTGGGCGGCATTCTGTTGCCTTTTTTAACGGTTACGGTGTCGAGAACCTTTCCGTTTCCGTCTATAACGTTGTAGCAGCCGGTCTGCGGCGCGATATCGCCGGGATTTAATTTCTGCATTGCGTAAACCTCCTTTTCGTATGTAATTATTGCCCGAAATCGGCAAATTATACACGGAAAAAACTTTTTAGTCCGCAAGCAGTAATTGACAATAAAACATTTATTTGTTATAATAACAAAAATAAATAAAAGAGAATAAATATGAAGAAATGTAAAATTTCGCTTACCGGCGATTTGGGGAGCGGAAAAAGCACCCTCTGTAAAATTCTGAAAGAAAAGTTTTCCGCGGAAGTCGTTTCCGTCGGAACCATTCAGCGTTCTATGGCGAAAGACATGGGGATGACGACGTGCGAGTTCAGTCATTATATGGAACAGCACCCCGAAATCGACAACCGCTTCGACGAAATGATTAAGAGCTATGACTCGGTTAACGACAAGAGCCTGCTCTTCGATTCCCGCCTTGCCTGGAATTTCGTTCCGTCCGCAATGAGCGTTTACGTCACGACGGATTTGCAGGTGGCTGCAGAGCGAGTTCTTGCGGCTTGCAGAGAAGACGAAATGTATTCGAGCCTTAAAGAAGCGATGGAAAAACTTTCGGACAGAAGACGGAGCGAGCTTAAAAGATACTCTTCGATATACGGTCTCGATTTAAATAATATTTTTAATTACGATTTAGTTGCGGACTCCACAACGGCGTCTGCCGAGGAAATTGCCGAACTTATTGCCGAAGCTTACTCGGAATACGAAGCGGGTAACAGAGAACAAAAGGCGTATATCTCGGTAAAACGTCTGTACCCGGTAGTCGGCGCGGAGCCGGGGGGAGAGCTTGTAGGCGAAAAACGCGGGCATTTCTATTTCGTTACCGGCGGTACCGATAAGTTAAAAGAGGGCATTAAAAATAACGTTCCTTTCGTTAAGGTGAAAATGTGCGAGGGCTTACTTGGAAAAGATAATTTCTGTGGGGAAGAATATAACGATTTTCTGAAAAAGTGGGAAAAAGAAAACGGATTCTCATATATAAGATATCCGTTTCTATAATGCTTTTTAATTTACAAGCGGGCAATCATCCCCGCTTTTTTTATTTGCTTGAAAGCGTTTTGCTTCTCCGGATACTTCCTCTACGTACTTCGTAACAGGCTCGCCCGTTTCCTCTATAAGCCGTTTTTGCGCGATAAACGGGACTTTTACGTCCGATTCATCTATTGCAAGGTAAACTTTGCACGGGGAGAACAGAGGCTCGTCGAGCGCCGCGTAGAGTATCGGCGTTTCGTCCTCCGTCAAATCGAAATAATCGTTAGCCGCGGCGACGCCTTTTGCCGAACGATAGTCGAAAACGTAACCGAATTCATCGAAAAATTCGGCTATCGCCTCGAGCGTTCCGTCTTCATAGAAATCGTAAACGTAATAATCTTTTGTTATAAAGCGTATCCCGTTTTCGTTTACAGTTTCGCCTTTTTCGAGTTTTGAAAAAATTTCGCTTGTCTTGTCCGAATTCCTACCGGTAAGTTCGAAGTAAAGCGTTTCGAACTCAGGCGGCAAACGGTTTGAGTCGGGGAATATAATGCCTTTGTCGAAAAATTCCTTCAGCGCGCCTTTTTCCTTGTCGCAAATAATGATTTTGTCGATTGCTTCCGTAGATTTTTTAATAAGGCACGCCGCAAGCGCCAGCCCTGAGGACTCGGATGGCAAGGAAATATTGAGTTTTCCGTCATCTGTAGTCATTCCGCCGGCAATCATATCGACATATGCCGAAAGAAGGAAAGCGAAATTCGTTACGGTGTTCAGAAAGTTGTTCGTCCCCATATAGACGAAGAATGTTTCGTCGCTTTTGTTTTTCTCTATATATTCTCTCGCGCAATCGTAGCTTTCGAGAACTTGCCCTCCTTGTTTTTCGGCGTAAGAAAGTTTTGCATTTTCATAGTAATCCGACGTTTTTCTGCTGCCTGTAAAAACGACGTTAATTCCGAAGCGAGTGCAAGAGGTTTCACATAAAGAGCAGAAAAAGCTCGTTTCGTCGGTAACTATTTCAATGTTTTTTTTGTTAAAAAACTCGCGATTTTGCGCGATATAGGTGACTAAAATGTTTGAAGCATAATCTGTCGAGCATGACGTCGCGCCTTTGTTTGCTTCTAAAACCGCTTCGTCTTCGGACAGATACACAACGGACGAAATATCCTGACCGAATAAGTTCGGTGCCTGCGATTTATCGTCGCCGGTCATTTGAGAAGCGCTTTTGGCTGCTTTTTCCGCAAGCGAAAGGCATTCTTTTGACGTTAAATCCGGGAAAAACTTTTTAAGCGTAAACGCCGTTATTTCTGTAAAATCGCAGTTTTCGAGCTCGGTAAGTTCGTCTTTCGAAACGGACCGGATCGAACTCGGCACGATATTTCCGCCGTCGTTTGGCATTATTCCGGTAATTACTTCGAACGTAGAGTATTGTTTTTCGTTGTTTCTTGTTGAAGCGTACAATTTATTACTCCTGTTGTTTGATTCTATATGTTATTGTACAGCATAAATGCGATTTTTTCAAATAAAACAGAGGAGAAAATCAAAAATAACGGATTCTTTTTGTGCTATTGCGATTTTACTTTCCTTGACAGTTTGCGCCGGATTGTAGTAAACTAAAAGAAAAAATCAAAGGTGAAGTATGAACTTTTCAAAGTATCTCGACGATTGCCGCGAAAAATGTCGCGAACTCGTCAATATATTGGGTGCCGACTTCGATTACGTCGGCGTTCTCGGTGAAGATTCTCAAAATTTAAGAGTTTTTTCGGATAAGAGAACGTCCGGAATAACGGAAGGGCAGGGCTACTGCGGTTTTGTTGTAAAATTGAGCAACGGAGGCGCGGTTTACGAGTATTCTTTCGACGATTTTTCGCTTTCGCCAAAGGAAATTGCGGCTAAAGCCGTAAGTTCTTTAAAAACGACGGAAAAGATGAAATCAAACACGATTTCCGCAAAATTTCCCGAGTTCGAAAAGATGACGAAATCTTTCAAGCGAGACAGCGATTTCGACGATTATTCCGAGGAGGAACTTCTATCCTTCTGTTCGTCGCTTAAAGACGAAATTCTTTCTTCGGAGAAAAACGCGTTGAACGCTCAGGCGATAATAGTCACGCGCCGCGACAGCAAGCTGTTCGTTTCTAAAGACAGAGAGCTTGATCAAGTGTACGGGTGGGCTAATTCGTATATGATTTTGACCGTTTCGGACGAAGAGGGGAAGATTGTTTCCGCGAGAGAAAACGTCAACTCCGTTAATTTGAAAGACGTTTTCGAAGAGCTTCCTAAGTTAAAGGGAAAGCTGATAAAGAAAGCGAATTGTCTTCTTACGGCTAAACCGATCGAGCCGGGGGTATACGACGTTATAACAGACTCTTCCATAACGGGGCTTATCGCGCACGAGGCTTTCGGTCACGGCGTGGAAATGGATCAATTCGTTAAAGATCGTGCTCTTGCCAAAAAGTTTGTTGGCGACTATGTCGCTTCTCCGATAGCAAGCATGCACGACGGAGCTTCAGCAACCTTGTCCGCTGCTTCGTACTTTTTCGACGACGACGGAATACTCGCTCACGACACGACGATTATCAAAGACGGAATTCTTGTTTCCGGCTTGTGCGATTTAACCTCCGCTTGCCAACTCGGCGTCGAGCCTACGGGCAACGGCAGAAGGCAGTCGTTTAAAAGGAAGGCGTACGCGCGTATGACTAATACGTTTTTCTCGGACGGCACTGATAAGCTCGAAGATATGATTAAATCGGTAAAACACGGATATATGCTTTTCGAAACGAACAACGGCATGGAAGATCCCAAAAATTGGCAGATACAGTGCACGGCTGAATACGGTATAGAGATTATAAACGGAAAGCTTACGGATAATTACGTTGCTCCGGTTGTGATGAGCGGCTACGTTCCCGACCTTCTTAAATCAATTACGATGATTTCGGACGGAGGAAAAGTTATAGGAAGCGGAATGTGCGGTAAAGGCTACAAAGAATGGGTTAGAGTATCGGACGGAGGACCTTGCCTTAAGGTGAGAGTAAAACTTGCATGATTAACGTTGAAAAAATACTTAAAGAAAATAAATCTTTAGACGGCTATCGCATAAATACGAGCAAAACGACTTCTTACGAAAATTTCTACGTAAAGGGAAAGCTTGAAACAGTCAGAGCAACCGAAACCGAAGACGTAAACGCTACCGTTTATACTTCGCATGACGGGAAAACCGGAGTTTCTTCGTTTAACGTTCCGCATTCGATGGACGAAAACGGACTTCGCACCGCAGCCGAAAAAGCCGCACACAGGGCGAACCTCGTTTTCAACGAAAAGTTTCCTTTAGCCGAAGCCGGCGAAGTTTCAAGGGAAATCCATTCGGACGTAAAGAATTATGCTCCCGAGGTTTTATCGGAAAAAATCGCGAACGCAGTCTTTTCTTGCGAAACTGGGGAAGAGGGAAAGATAAACGCTCTTGAAATTTTTATTTACAAACACGAAAATTCCGTTGTAAACAGCAACGGCGTAAATAAATCCGAAACGAAATATTCCGTCATGGTGGAGGCGATTCCCACGTGGAATGAGAAGGACGAGTCGGTCGAACTTTACGAAGCGATTCATTTTACGTCTTTCGACGAGGACAAATTAAAAGCCGAGATTGCCGAAAAGATGAGAGAAGTTCGCGACAGAAAACACGCCGTTTTGCCCGATGAAAAGAAATTCGATTTCATTCTTTTCCGCAAAAAAGAAATTGCCGAGTTGCTGGATAATCTCGCGGGCGATTTTAATTATCGCACCGTGTATTCTCGTTCGAACGTTTTCAAAAAAGGCGATTTGCTTCAGAATAACCCGACGGGAGATAAACTTACGATTACAATGCAAGCCGAAGCCGATGGCTGTCGATACTCTGCGTTGTTTGACGCCGACGGCGTTACGTTGAAAGATAAAACGGTGGTAAAGGACGGTAAAGTCGTTTCTTATTACGGCGGAAACAGGTTCGGTTCTTATCTTAAAGAAGAAATTACCGGTGAACTTTCGTGTATAGTAGTTGAGAAAGGAAGCTTGACGGATAGTGATTTATCCGGCAAAAAATATCTCGAATGCGTTTCTCTTTCCGGACTGCAGGTGGATTTGTTTAACGATTATATAGGCGGCGAAATCAGACTTGCATATATGCACAAGGGAGATGAGGTCGTTCCCGTAACGGGAATTGCGTTCAGCGGAAAACTCAGCGACGCCCTTTCGACTATGCGCTTATCTGCTTCTGTAGACGTTGAAGAGAATTACGTCGGCCCGGATATGATGACGGTCGAAAAAATGAACGTGGTATAATTTTTGATTAAAATATATAGATAACCTGCGATATACGCGGTTAATTAAAAAGGCGAGCGATTAAAATGTCGCACGCCTTTTTTAATAAGAAACAGAATCCTTAAACTGTTTTACTTTAATTCCGTAAGGACTTCATGGATTTCCTTTGCCGCTTTTTCGAGTTGAGTTTTTGTGTGAGTTGCCGTGTAGCTTGTTCTGAGCAGCGCTTTACCTACGGGCGTTGCCGGCGAAATAACGGGGTTTACGTATACTCCGCGTTCCAGAAGTATTTTGCACGCGATGAAAGTTCTCTCGTCGTCGTAAGTGTAAACGGGAATGATCGGCGTGGTGCTTTCGATTATGTCTATGCCGTATTTCTTTAAAAGAGATCTCATATAATTTGCGGCATCGGATAGCGCCTTTACTCTTTCGGGTTCGCGCTCGAGAATCTTAAGCGACTGAAGGGCGCAAGCGACAGAAGCGGGCGTTATGCTCGCGCTGAATATATAAGGCCTCGAGGTGTGCTTTACGTATTCGACGACTTTTTTATTAGAAGCCATATATCCGCCGAGGCTTGCGAGCGACTTTGAAAACGTTCCCATATAAATATCTACCTCGTCTTCGAGCCCGAAATATTCCGCCGTGCCTCTGCCGTGGCTGCCGAGAACGCCGAGCCCGTGCGCGTCGTCAATCATTATTCTTGCCGAATATTTTTTCGCGAGAGAAACTATTTCGGGCAGTTTGCAGATTTCTCCGCTCATACTGAAAACGCCGTCGGTTATAATCAGAATGCCGTGATCCTGAGGTACTGCTTTCAGTTTTTCTTCGAGGTCGTTCATATCGGAGTGGTTGTATTTCCAGGTTTTCGCAAAGGAAAGTCTGCAGCCGTCGTAAATGCTCGCGTGGTTTTCTTTGTCGCAAAGAATGTAGTCGCGAGGTCCGGCAATCGCGCTGATTATACCGAGATTGCTTTGAAATCCGGTGCTGAAAGTCGTTACCGCTTCTTTCTTTAAAAACTTCGCGAGTTCTTCTTCGAGTTCTACGTGAATATCGAGGGTTCCGTTTAAAAATCTCGAGCCGGAACAGCCGGAACCGTATTTCTCAAGAGCTTCGACTCCGGCTTTTATGACTTCGGGGTGAGAGGTGAGCCCCAAGTAATTGTTAGAGCCGATCATAACGGTATTTATGCCGTCCATTATTACTTCGGTGTTCTGACCTGTGAAGAGCTTGTGAAAATAAGGGTAGATGTTTTTTTCTTTTATTATATCGTAATTGTTCTGTTTATAAGCTTTTTCGAAAATATTCATAATGTTCTCCTATAATTAAATATAATTATATTTTATTATATTTTTGTTAAACTAACAAAAAGTTTTTATTTAAATAGATTACCAGTTTTTATAAAAACGTAGCTTAACGGAACACTCGTTTGTTTTTTGAGTAAAAAATATTGTGATAATTTGTTGAAAAAATTTATATAAAATTATTGACTGCAACCGTTTTTTATTATATAATAAGACAAAGGAAAAAATAGAGGAAACGAATATGAAGATGATTACCGCTATAGTAAACAGAAAAGATTCCGCCGCAGTTTGCGACGCCCTCCGCGAAAAGGGATACATTTTTACCAAAGTCGCTTCGTCAGGCGGATTTTTGAGCACCGGTAATGTCACTATTCTTATGGGTACGGAAGACCACAAGGTTGAGGAAGCCGTAGAGATTATAAGGTCGAATTCCGCGCGCAGAATGGAACCTGCCGCAGGTTCGGTCGTTGCGGATTATCCGATGTATTCGACTATTCCGGCAGAGGTACCCGTTGGCGGTGCGACCGTTTTCGTGACGAACGTGGAATTTTACGAGAAGATGTAACGGCTTTTGTTTTGCGTAAGCCGTAGTTGAATAATTGCAAAGAAAAAAGCTCGGGCGATTTTTTGTTTTTAGCCCGGGCTTTTGGTTTGTCGCGCTTTATTTATTTTTCGCGCATTGGCGTTTTATTCGTATTTTTCAGCGATTTTAAGAAGTTTATCCGCAAGGATTTTAAGAGTGCCGTCACCGAACGGATCTGCAATACCCGCTTCTTTCACGAGCTCGGGAAATAATTTCGTTCCGCCGCATTTTACGAAGGCGAGATATTTCTTTAACGCATCCTCGTAATTTTCGTTCATTTTAATAAAGAAGCCGAGGGCGACCGTCTGAGCGAGACAGTAGTCGATATAGTAGAAAGGCGATTCGTAAATGTGCATCTGGTACTGCCAACGAGTGCCTTTTTCGAGATAAGGTATGCCGTCGAACGTGAGATAAGGTCTGTATTTCTTTTCGAGGGCGAGATAAGCTTCGTCGCGCTCGTCGGGCGTAAGGTCGGGGTTGTCGTAAACGATATGCTGGAATTCGTCCACGATCACGCCGTAAGGAATAAACGAGAGAGAAGAGAGTAGGTGTGTTTTTTTGTATTCGTCCGGCTTATCGAAGAAGAGCTTCATATACTTTTCTGCGAAGAATTCCATGCTCATACTGTGGCATTCCGCGGTTTCCATACCGCCTACGTCGAGTTCGAAATCGCCGTATTTATACGAGCAGTCCGCGGCGAAAGCGTGACCGAATTCGTGGGTGATAACGTCTATATCGTCGGACGTGCCGTTAAAATTCGCGAGTATGAACGGCTGGCGATAGTCGGCAAATCCCGTGCAGTAACCGCCGCCCCATTTGTTCGCGCGACTTTCGACGTCGAACGCTTCCGCCTGTTGCATTCTCTTCATAAACTCACCGAGAGAGGGGTTCATATCGTCGTACATCTTCTGCGCGTTTTTAAAGATTTCTTCCTTTCCTCCGTTCGGTTTCGGATTGCCGTTTTTAGAATAAACGGCGTCGTCATAGAACGAAAAGTCGCTTATATCAAGCGTTTTCGCGAGTTTTTGCTTTAATTCGGTTACTATAGGAACAAGCCCCGTAAGGACGTTTTTGCGGAAATTTTCGACGGCGTTGCGGTCGTAGGAAATTCTGTTCATTCTGTAATATCCGAGCTCGATGAAGTTTTTATATCCCATTTTTCTCGCTATTTCGGTGCGGACTTTAACGAGCTTGTCGTAAATGGCATCAAGCGTTTCCTTGTTTTTTCCGAGCGCTTCGCCTATCGCGAAAGCCGCTTGTTTTCTCGTTTCTCTGTCGCTGTCAGAAAGGAAGCCGCGGACGAACGCGAGAGGTTTGTCTTCACCTTTCCATTCGACTGCTATTCCCGACATAAAGCGGGAGTACTCGGTGCAAAGGGCGTTTTCCTTCTGACACTCTTTTTCTACTATCGGGTTATAGGCTTTCTTTGCCGTTTCGTAGTTTTTGAAGAGTATCGGGTTAAGGCGTTTTTCGAGTTCGGGGCGAAGAGGCGTAGTAAGCATAACGTCGCCGTATTTTACGTACACTTCCTGAAAGAGGGGACCGTTTTCGTCGTAGTAGTCCATCTCTTTTTGGTAGAACTCGTCCGCGGTGTTCAGGGTAAAGCGGCAGTTTGCAAGGGCGGACATGGTTGAGTAGTGTTTAACTTCGGTCAGAAATTTTTCGCGAGCGGAAAGAAATTCGTCTGCGGTTTTTGCGAGGCTTGCCGCGGCGGAGAATTCTTCGAACGCTTTTTTATAAGTTTCGATTTCGTATCTTTTGTAAGGTAAATCTTTTACGAGCATATTTTTCTCCTTTTTTTCTTTTGTAGAATTGTAACAGATTATAATATATAATGTCAACGAAAATGCCGCAAAATAAGAGGCGATCGGATTTTTTTAGAAAAAAAAGATTAAAAAAATGCCGAAAACGGCGAAAAAACGTTTGACATTGGCGAAAGTTAGGAGTATTATAAAGGCAGATTTCAAATGAGGGCTATACAGATGAAGATCGTCAAATTTCCGTCAATGAGAAATAATCAGCACTCGGCCGCTTACAGTCAAGCGGTAATTATCGTTGTACATTTATAATCTCCGTATACGCATACTACTCAGCGTGTACGGTTTTTTATTTTCTTAATATCATATAGGTTTTTACGGTTAATTCCGCAGAAATAAACTTTTTATAAAATATTTGCCAAAAAGGCAAACGGAGGTTTATTATGAAGAAACTGTTATCCTTAGTTCTCGCATTGGCAATGTCGATCGGCGTTTGCTCGATGTTCACCGCTTGCGGCGACGAAACCAAACCCTTGATCGCGCTCATTGCTCTCCACGACACCAACTCCACTTACGACAAAAACTTTATCGAAGCTTTCGAAGCAGCTTGTGAAGAAAACGGTCTTTCGAAGAACGACTATCTCCTTTACACCAACGTTCCCGAAGAAACGATATGCAAAGAAAAAGCACTCGACGCTGCCGACAGAGGTTGCGAGGTAGTTTTCTCCGACTCTTTCGGTCACGAACCTTACATGCTCGAAGCTGCTAAAGAAGCTACCGGCACTCATTTCGCTTCCGCAACCGGCAATAAAGCTCACACTTCCGGTTTAACCAACTTCCACAACGCTTTCGCTTCCATTTACGAAGGTCGTTACCTCGCAGGCGTTGCCGCAGGTCTTAAACTCCAGGAAATGATCGAAGCTAAGAAGGTTACCGCAGATACCGACGGAAACTACAAACTCGGCTACGTAGGCGCTTATACCTATGCGGAAGTTATTTCCGGTTACACCTCCTGGTTCCTCGGCGTTCAGTCTGTAGTTCCCAACGTAAAGATGGACGTTAAGTTTACCGGTTCCTGGTATGACGAACAGAAAGAAGCCGACGCGGCAAGAGCTCTTATCAACGGCGGTTGCGTTCTTCTCAGCCAGCATGCTGACTCCATGGGAGCTCCCAGTGCTTGCGAACTTGCCCGCGTTCCCAACGTTTCTTACAACGGCAGCTCAGCTTCGGCTTGCCCCAACACGTTTATTATTTCTTCCAGAATCAACTGGCAGCCCTATTTCAGCTATCTCATCAAAGCCGCTAAGGATTTGAGAGAAGGAAAAACTGCAACAATCGATACCGATTGGATGGGTACCATCGACAACAACGCCGTTGTTCTTACCGAATGCGGACAGGCCGCGGCAGAAGGAACTCAGGCTAAACTCGACGAAGTTAAAGCTAAACTCCTTAGCGGCGAATTGAAGGTATTCGATACCAGCAAATTCACCGTAACCGTTAACGAATCCAAGAACGCAAACGCAACCGTTGACGAAAACGGTCACCTTACTTCTTATAGGGCAGACGTTAACTTCGACGCAGATTACACTCCCGATACCGAGGTAGTTGCAAACGGCGAATTCCAGGAAAGCAAATTCCGTTCGGCTCCTTACTTTGACGTTCAGATCGACGGCATTACCCTTCTTAACTCGGCATTCTAATCGATTTTAATATCGCTTAGTAAAAATTAACGATAAGCGGAGAAAATTCTTCTCCGCTTATCTCTGTTTTTAAAAATAACACGGAGGTACGCGATGGAAAAGCAAATCGCGCTCGAACTTAAACACATATCCAAGTATTTCGGCAAAGTTGCCGCGAACAAGGACGTGGACTTATGTCTTTATAAGGGCGAAATTCTCTCCATTCTCGGAGAAAACGGAAGCGGTAAAACCACCCTTATGAACATTATAGCGGGTATTTATTTCCCTGACGAAGGCGAGGTGTACGTTAACGGAGAAAGAGCTGTTATCAAGTCGCCTCAGGACGCTTTCAAATATAAAATAGGAATGATTCACCAACATTTCAAGTTGGTGGACGTTTTTACCGCCGCGCAAAATATCTTCCTCGGTTCTAACGATAAAAAGTACAACGTTAAGAAGCTCAATAAGGAAGTAAAGGATCTTGCGGATAAATACGGTTTCGTTATCGATCCGAAAAAGAAGATTTACGATATGTCAGTTTCGGAAAAACAGACTGTCGAAATAATCAAAGTTTTATACCGCGGGGCGGAAATTCTGATTTTGGACGAACCGACTGCCGTTTTAACCCCTCAGGAAACGCAAAAACTTTTCGACGTTTTGCGTAAAATGAAGGAAGACGGCAAGTCTATTATAATCATTACCCACAAACTCAACGAGGTTATGGAGATTTCCGACCGCGTTGCGGTTCTAAGAAAGGGTATGCATATTAAGGCGAAAGACGGCTCCGGCACCGTTCTTACAAAGGACGTCAACGAGCAGCTTCTTACAGAAATGATGGTCGGCGCGAAAGTGGAACTTCACATCGACAGACCTATGCCGGTAAATCCCGAGCCGAGATTGAAAATCGAGCATTTAACCTGCAAAAACAGAGAGGGCGTTACCGTCGTGAACGACGTTTCGTTTACTTCGTTTTCGGGCGAAATCCTCGGTATCGCGGGTATTGCGGGCAGCGGACAGAGAGAACTTCTGGAAGCAGTTGCCGGACTTCAGCCCATAGATAAAGGCTCGATTTCTTACTTTGACGCGACAACCGGCGAAACGGTCAACCTCAGAAACAAAACGCCCGAGGAAATAAGAGATCTCGGCGTAAGGCTTTCTTTCGTTCCCGAAGACAGACTCGGCATGGGGCTTGTCGGGAATATGGACATAGTCGACAATATGATGCTCAGGAGCTACAGAAAGGGGAAATCCGCTTTCCTCGACAGAAAGAGCCCGAGCGAACTTGCCGATAATATTATAGACAATCTTCAGGTTGCCACTCCGAGTTCTCATACTCCCGTAAGAAGACTTTCGGGCGGTAACGTACAAAAAGTTCTCGTCGGCAGAGAAATCGCCGCCGCACCTAAGGTTCTTATGGCGGCTTACCCCGTAAGAGGACTCGATATTAATTCTTCGTACACGATTTACAATCTTTTGACAAAGCAGAAGCAAAACGGCGTTTCGGTTATTTTCGTAGGTGAAGACCTCGACGTGCTCGTGGCTCTTTGCGACAGAATAGTCGTTATTTCTTCCGGCATGGTGACGGGCGTCGTGTACGGCAGAACGACTACGAAAGAAAAGGTCGGTTCTTATATGACGAAGACCGTTCCTGCAGAGGGCGAAATAGCCGAAAGAGCCAACGAGAGTTGTTTTGCGGATAAAGATTACGTAGATAAACACGTGAGCGTGGTGGGGAGACCTTTGAATGACTCGAACAGGCACGCTTTCTCGGAGATTACCGAGAAAAACAACAGAGATTTCGACAAGAAAGTAAGAGATTCAAAGAAAACTTTGCTTGCGGGCAAGGAATTATCCGCTTCGGAACACGATAAAAAACCGGTTTCGTCGGATAAAAGCAAAAAATCATTAAAACGGGAGGAAAGGGTTTAATGAGTAAACAGAATACCGTAAAAGAACCTCTTTTCCATATCGTAAAAAGGACGGAAATGCCGCTGTGGCAGGCGTGGCTTATAAGAATCGTCGCGATTATCGTAGGGCTTGCTGTCGCTTCGGTGCTTTGCGCTGCGGTTGCGGGTAAAAATCCGCTCGACGTGCCCGTTTCGCTTATTAACGGTTGCTTCGGAACAGAAAGAAGACTGTGGGTGTTTTTGAGAGAGGGCGCGCTCCTTCTCGGCGTGACGCTCGCACTTATCCCGGCGTTTAAAATGAAATTCTGGAACCTCGGCGGAAACGGACAGGTGCTTATCGGCTGTATAGCTTCCACCGCGTGCATGTTCTATCTCGGCGGAAAACTGCCCGATTGGGTTGTCAATATTATTATGATAGTCGCGGCTATAGCTGCCGGCGCGATATGGGCGGTAATACCCGCAATATTCAAGGCTTGCTTCAATACCAACGAAACGCTGTTTACGCTTATGATGAACTATATCACTACGGCGCTTGCGGCGTATTGCCTCGTTGTATGGGTGCCTTCGGGAACTTCCGTTCTCAGTCCGTTTACCGAGGGCGTTTTGCCTACGATTATAAACGACAACGTTCTTACTCTTATCGTGGTGGCGGTGCTGCTCGTATTTATGACCGTATATCTTAAGTTTTCCAAACACGGCTACGAACTTTCGGTCGTTGGCGAGAGCGAAAAAACGGCTAAATATATAGGTATAAACGTTAAAAGAGTAGTTATAAGAACTCTCGTTCTTTCGGGCGCGATATGCGGCGTTATCGGCTTGTTGCTTTCCGGCTCTATTAACCATACGCTTACCACGAGCATGGACAACAATATGGGCTTCACCGCGACGATGACGGCCTGGCTCGCTAAGTTCAGCCCGCTCGTAGCGATATTTACAAGCTTCTTCATTACCTTTATTTCAAGGGGTATGTCCGAAGTTCAGGTCTCTTTCGGTTTCAGCGAAAGTTCCGTTGCGAATATAGTAACAGGTCTCGTTTACTTTGCGATTATCGCGTGCGAATTCTTCGTTTCGTACAAAATAGTCGGAAGAAGCAAAAATAAAGAGAAATCCGTAAAAACGGAAACAAAAGAAAAACAGACGGAGGCGAAAGCCGACGAGCAGACGGTTTCCGACGAAAAGAATCCCGTTAAGGAGGAGGTAAAGTAATGTTTGTCGTATTTTTAACAAGCGCGATTGCTATCAGCACTATCTTCCTGTTCGGTTGCGTAGGCGAGATTATTACCGAAAAGGCAGGGCATCTTAACCTCGGGCTTCCCGGGATTATGTGCGCCGGGAGCGCGGGCGGTTGCTACGGCGTTTCGCTTTATATGAATTCTCTTGCCGATCCTTCGAAAGCAAGCTGGATTTTGCTTATACTCATTTCCGTTGCGCTTGCGTTTGCGTTTGCCGCGGTTTTCGGCGGAATATATGCTTTTCTGACCGTTTCGCTGCGTTCAAATCAGAACGTTACAGGTCTTGCGCTTACTACGTTCGGCGCGGGATTTACTCAGTTCTTTATGAACTCTTACGTAGATAAAACGAACTTTGCAAAGGCAAGTTTGCTTTTTAAGGCTTCTCTTCCGTTTGCGGATAGTCTGGGTTGGTTCGGAGATATTTTCCTTTCTCACGGAGTTCTCGTCTATCTTGCCATCGTGATAGCTTTGATTGCCGGAATTGTTTTAAACAAAACGAAAGTAGGTCTTCGCCTGCGTGCGGTCGGTGAAAATCCGGGAGCTGCGGACGCGGTCGGTATCAATGTAAACAGATACAAATATTCGGCTATTCTTATCGGCAGCGGCATTGCCGGGCTCGGCGGTTTGTTCTTCGTAATGGACTATATTAAGGGTAGTTGGCAGAACGCTTCCACTATCGAAGCTTTCGGTTGGCTTTCGATTGCTCTCGTTATATTTACGCTGTGGAAACCGATTGTAAGCATTCCGGGCGCAATCGTGTTCGGCGGATTATACATCGCTTGTTCATATCTGCGCGTTTCGTTTAACGTTATGAAGCTTCTCGATATGCTTCCGTACGTGGTTACGATTATCGTGCTTATTATTACGAGCATAAGAAACAGCAAGGAAAATCAAGGTCCTGCAAGTTTGGGACTGGCGTATTTCCGAGAAGAACGATAGTTTTTATTTAAGGATTAAGAGGTTCGGGCGAAAAATCGCTCGAACCTCTTTTCGTGTGTATAGAAAAACGGACGAGCAATACTCGCCCCTACAGGATTTTAATTGCATGTTAAGTTGTAAAAAGGAACGGACGACAGATGGCCGCCCCTACGGCGAGGGGATGTTAAAAAGTTACAAAAAAACGAACCCGAAAAACGGATTCGTTTTTTAATTGGTAGCCCCAAGGAGAATCGAACTCCTGATTTCGCCGTGAGAGGGCGACGTCTTAACCGCTTGACCATGAGGCCGAACTACCTAAACATAATATCATAATTTTTTACATAACGCAAACGTTTTTTATAGTTTTAAAGAAATTTTTTTATAGCTCCGCTTATTTTTAAAGAGTTTACAAAAATAAGTTGTTTTTTTGATTCGGCTGTGTCACAATTTATCCAGATAAAAAAGGAGAATGTTTCAGTGAAGAAAATACAAGCGTTTTTGCTAACTATAATTTGTTGTTTCGTATCGTCGTTTTCGACCGGATGCAACTTGTTTGTCGATTTCGATTATAATATCGATTTTGTTGTGGACGGAGAAGTCGTTGCGACGGTAGGAACAAACGGCGATAAAATAGCAATGCCGAAGAATCCCGTAAAGGAAGACTACGCTTTCGACGGTTGGTATTGGGACGAGGGCGAATGGAATGATAAATTCACCCTCAATTCGATTTTGGATCAACCGCTTGAAGATAAAAACCATTACAAAGTATATGCGAAATTCAAGTCTACGGTTTACTATACGGTAATTTTCGTTGACAATTTTACAGACGAAGGAATACCCCAACAAATCAAGAAAGGCGAGAAAACCGCTTTAAGGCTCAACACGTTTACGAGGAAAAGTTACAAATTTACGGGTTGGACGTGTTCGGGCAAAACTTATGCGGACGGAGAAGAAGTTCTCGATATATGCGAAGTCGGGGAGTCCGTATATATGTATTCGAAATGGAAATTTATCGAAACTCCCGTCGATTACGGCAGCTATACGATAGTTTTCGACGCAAACGGCGGCAAAGGAAAGATGGATGACATAACCGTAGGCGTTCGGGACAAAGTCGTTTTGCCTGCAAACGCTTTTACTCGCAAATACTATGATTTTGCGGGTTGGTGTGAATATCCGTCAGACGTCGAGGAGAGATTTAAGGACGGAGAAACGGTAAACGAGCTTGCTTCGAAAGGGGAAACTGTTACTCTGTATGCGGTTTGGAAAAAACACGAAAATGTTTCGTTTATTTACTATTTGGAAGATCTTCAGGCTGTTCGCAATAACCCGAACGGCACGTACGTTTTGCAAAACGATTTGGATTGTCAATTCAATAAAGTACCCTCTTTGTCAACCGGAACAGCATTTTTTAACGGTACTTTCGACGGAAACGGTTTTGAAATAAAATTTGCGACGTTCGAGGCTGAAAGCAGTTCCGGCGGCTTTGCAAGTCTGTTCGGAATAATCGGAGAAAGGGGCGTTGTAAAGAATTTGGGCGTTGCGCATTGCGACACTACACCTGACACGGAGGAATCCGCGATTTTTGCCGTACAAAACTTAGGAAAAATCGAAAACTGTTACGCTTACGATTGCGTAGCAAAGGGGGGTAATTATGACGAACAGTGCCTCATATCGAACGCGGGGCTTGTTTTAGCAAACAACGGAACAATTAAAAATTGTTATTTTGAAGGTGCTTTAGCGGCTTTTGTTCCGCTTGGAACGCATCACGTTTCCGGCGGAATTTGCGTGAATAATTACGGCACGATTGAAAACTGTATCGGATTTTCGAACGTTAGCGTTCTGGACGACGAAACGAGGTACGGAAGAGTTGACGCCATAGCCGTATTCGACTACGGAACAATTAAGAACTGCTACTACGACAAGGAAAGGAATTTTGAATTACTGCCTTTCCATTCGTCGGGAACGGTACAGGTGAGCTTTTCTGTCGGTTCGAATTTCGGCAGCGGCGTATCGGAAAGGGAATTTAACAATCGTTTGTTCTACGTGAACACGCTCGGGTGGAGCGAGAGTATCTGGGATTTCTCAAATCTCGATTATTGGGTGGAACAGTTGCCGGTATTAAAGAAATAATTAAAGGGAACGGAAGCCCTACGAAAATTTTAAGCGAAAAGCGGGTTTTAGTATTTAAAGCCCGCTTTTTTTATGAAATCGCGTATTGACAGAATTTAAGAGCGGTGGTATAATCAAAAAAGTAAGACGGTTTTTTGCCGTCGTTTTTCAGAAAAAAGGCAAAAAAATACCTGTATGTGCCGTAAACGGAAGAATGAAAAACCCGCTTTTTGCAGGTGGGTGATCTGTTGAGCGTCCTCTGACTTCCTGCGTTAATACCGGATATCCGTCCGGTCAGGCTTTGCATATACGTTCAAACCCGATCTCCCTTATTTTCGATGTGGATTCCATA
Organism: Christensenellaceae bacterium; assembly: GCA_022768945.1. Lineage (GTDB taxonomy): Bacteria > Bacillota > Clostridia > Christensenellales > Borkfalkiaceae > RGIG3732. Next base: position 41,864 of record JALEKY010000003.1, read on the forward strand.
TGAAGATCCGTTCCTCGAACACAACAGGCATATCTGATTGATAATAGAGAAAAAGTCTGTTCGGGTTTTTAAACCGCACTTCTTTTTCTTAATAACATTATACTATATTATACTCGTTTTTGCAAACGATTATGAGGTTATTTATGGAAGTTTCTGTTCTCGGAAAATACGGACCTTACCCGACGCCAGAAGGAGCGACGAGCGGCTATCTTTTAAAGACGAGCGGGGGGCTTTTCGCTCTCGATATGGGCAGCGGAGTTTTTTCGCGCCTTTCCGGCATTTGTCCTCCCGAAAAATTGAACGCGGTGTTTATTTCGCATTTTCATTACGATCACGTAGCGGATCTCGGGATTTTAAATTATTACCTTGAAGCCCTTGCAAGAAAAGGACTTTTTAATGCGAAAATGCCCGTGTATATTCCCAAAGTCGATTGCCCTGCGGCGGACGAGATTAAGGAGATGAAGTATTTTGACGTAAGGACGGTGGAGGACGGCGATACCGTTACGTTGAACGGAGCAAAGTTCACTTTCTTTTTAACGGCGCATCCCGTTTACTGTCTGGGCGTCGCTGTGGTTTCGCGGAAGGAAAAATTCGTTTATTCCGCCGACGGAGATTTATCGAAAAATCTCGAAGAGAATTTGAAAGGAAGCACTCTTGCCGTGCTCGACGGGGCGTTTCTCTCCAAAAACTATGCGGAGGGCAAACCTCATATGAGCGTTTACCTGTGCGGGGCGTTGTCCGAAAAGTTCGGGGTTAAAACGGTTGTTTCGCATTTAATTCCGACAAATCCGACTTATGCCGCTATAAAAGAATTGAGCGAGTTTCCGTCCGCTTATCTTGCGGAAGAGGGGAAGACTTACTTTTCGGTGAAGTAGTTTTTTCTCCGAGGGGTATAAAGAAGTTTTACTTATGATAAGGGTTTTTAACTTTCGCCCGATAGTCGCCGTGCTTTTGTCGATTGTCTGCGGAATATGTTGTTTTCTTATGCTTTCCGAAGCGTATTACGTTTTATCGGCGGTTATTCTGCCGCTGCCCGTGATATGTTTTTTCGTTTACGCTTTAATCAGAAAAAAATTCGGGTATAAAATCGTCGTTTTCGCGCTCGTCTGCCAGATTATCGCGCTATTCGGTTTCTTTTCCGTTTATATAAGCTTTAATTCGTCATTTTATAGCGGAAACGACGTATGTGCCGTTTCGGGCAGATACGTGGGGAAAGAGTTGTACGGAAATTCCTTCGTCTATTATTTCGACGACTGCTCGTTTACGTTTAACGGCAACGGTATTTCTTCGGCAAAACTCGACGTGACGGCGATTTCTTCCGAGGATTCCGATACCGTGACTTTGTATAATGCAATTTACGGAAACGTTTATACTTTTACTGCCGTATTATCCGCCGAGAGCAAATATTCTTCGGGCGGAAAACTTAACCGAAAAGCGTTTACGGAGAGGCGTTTTTTCGGCGCACGCTCGGATTTTTCAGATATAACTCAATGTGACGTTAAGCTTTCGTTTACCGAAAAAATACTTTTTAAAGCGAGAGAAACGCTTTTTAACGGAATGGGCAAAGACGAAGCCGCGCTCACTTACGCAATGCTTTTCGGGGATACGTCGGAAATCGACAAAGGGCTTCTCGAAAATATAAGATTTTCGGGCGTCGCTCATATATTCGCCGTTTCCGGTTTGCATATAGGCATAGTGTCTTCCGCCGTTATGTTACTATTCGACAAGCTTAAAGCGAACAAGTATATTTCGTGTCTTTTTACGCTTGCTTTTTCTTTTTTCTACTGCGCGATTTGCGGATATACTTCGTCCTCGCTCAGAGCTTTTATTATGTTTGCGGTTCTGAATGCGGCGAAGCTTACGGGAAGAAAGAACGACCTTATGAACACCGTATCTTTAAGTGCGCTTATACTTCTCACGGTAAAACCGTGCGAGTTGTTTTCTCCCGGATTTTTGTTGTCGTACGGAGCGGTTTACGGAATATGTCTTTTAACGCCGTCTTTAAAGAGAATTTTCTCGTTTTTGCCCGAAAGCATAAGAGAAGCGGTAAGCGTTTCTCTTGCGGCGCAGACGGGTTCGCTGCCTGCGTCCGTTTGCTTTTTCGGAAACGTTCCGATGATTGCGTTGCTTCTGAATTTGCTTATTTTACCGTTGATTTCCGTTTTGTTTATAGCTGACGTAATTGCAGTTGCTTTAGGAGCGATAACTTCTCTGCCTGAAATTTGTTTGTACGTGCCGGATAAGATTACGAGCTTTTTCACCGCGTTTATGAGAGATATCGATTTTTCGTCCTTCTCGCTCGGCGGCAATCTGAGCTGGTTTGTTTTTCCTCTGTGCGCGGCGGGAATCGTTTTTGCTTCGGATAAGTGCAACCTCGGTTATAAAACGAAAGCCCTTTTGTTTACCGTTTGTTTCGGTTTTAGTATGATTTTTTCGCAAATTGCGGCGTTTATATCGGTTTAGTCGATTTTTAAGTTTCTTTGTCTTTTAAAAAACTTGATTTATTTATATAAAAATGTTAAAATATTAACCTGAAACGTTGCGGAGATAAACAAAATGAAATACAGCGAATTGAAACGCAGTCTTACGGGCGGGGTTAAACCCGTTTATATCCTTTCGGGCAGCGATGATTTTTTGAGAAATTACGCCGTCGGGCTTATAAAGGATAAGTGCGTTTCGATGCCCGAAATAAACTTTCTGTCGGTAGAAGAGGGGAATTTTACGGGCGACGCGGTAAATTCGGTTATCAATTCGCTTAACAGCTATCCTTTTTTAAGCGATAAAAGAATGGTAGTGGTTAAGGAATATTATCCCTCGCAGGAAGATTTGAAAAAAAGCGGAATAGGCGCGATTTTATCCAATCCGCCGGATACTGCGGTTTTCGTTATATCAAACAAGAAAGGCGGCAAGTTTTTCGATAAGTTCGATAAAGTCGAAAAGGTTGACTGTAACTCCGAGCTGGCTCTGTGCATAGGCTGGATATGTAATGCGGCAAAAAAAAGGTCGATAGAAATAAGCCCTAAAGAGGCGGAGAAGATTGCGAATTATTCACTTCTCGATTTTACGAAGATAAATTCGGAGCTTAACAAGCTGCTCGATTATTGCGCCGAAAAGGGAAGAGTGGACGATGTCGATATAGAAGAACTCGTTCACAAAGACGGCGAATATCGCGTTTACGAGATGACCGAGTGCATAGCGGAGGGGAAAACGGACGAAGCTTATGCGATTTTATTCGATATGCTTTCGAAAAACGAGAACAAGCAGATGATCTTCGTTTCGCTGTATTCGCACTTCAGACGAATGTTGCATATTTCTCTTTCGAACGCAAAAGACTCGGAGATTGCGGAAAATCTCGGCGTTAAAGAGTTTGCGGTAAAAATGACGAGGCGACAGATACGAAAATTTTCGGTAAAACGCCTTAAAAATATTTGCGATAAACTGTCCGAGTACGATATAATGTTCAAGTCGGGCGAAACGGGGCTGGACGAAGCCCTTATGAACGGAATATTTTCCGCCGTAATTTTGTAATACACTATAGCGAAATTTCGCTTTCATCGGTAGGTGTAGATATGCTTGAAAAAATAGCCAACGCGTTTTCTAACTTCGGGCTTATGATTCCCGAATTCATACTGCTGTTTCTGACGTTCTTCTTCGTTATGTACGTGTTAAAGGAGAACAACGCGCAGCTGCTTAACTATCTGTTTTGCGCTTTCGTAGTGCTTACTGGTATTGTCTTTCTGTTTGTGGACGGACTTAACAATTTCCTTTACATCATTTTCCCGTTGATGTACGTTCTTGCGATGATAATTATGTTCTCGACGGAAATAAAGAGAATGATCTGGAACCTTTCGTCTATGAAAGCTCCGGATTTCAAGCATTCGGACACTTCCAAGGGCAGAAACAGCACGAAAGAATGTATAAACGAGATGATAAAAGCTCTTCAGAATATGTCGAAGAACGACGTCGGCGCGCTGATTATTCTCGCTTCCGCTCAGATGCCAAACTCCATTCTTGAAAGCGGCGTTTATATCGACAGCGAAATTTCGTCCGCGCTTATCGAGAGTATTTTCTTCCCGAAAACGCCTCTTCACGACGGCGCTATGGTTATAAAGGGAACGAAAATTCACTCGGCGGGTTGCTTCTTGCCGCTTTCTCAGGAAGTGAATATTCCTAAAGATCTCGGCACGCGCCACAGAGCAGGTATCGGTATAACCGAAACAATCGATGTCACCGCGATAATCGTTTCGGAGGAAACGGGCGTTATCTCTATCGCAAACGGCGGGAAAATCAAACGTTACGCAGACTCGGAAATGCTCCGCCAGACTCTTTCCCGCTTCTACGCGCAGGAAAACCAACTTTCCAAGTAATAAAGGAGGATCGTTTTTATGGAAAAGAAACCAAAAGAAAAATCGCTTGTTTATAAAATATTCGTAAAAGACTTCGAAATAAAAATTCTCGCCTTTGTTCTCGCTTTGATTGTTACGATTATAATCAACGTTCATTAAGAAAATTATAAAAAGGAACTCGTTTTGGTTTTAAACGGTTCCTTTTTTTACTGTAAAAACAGACGAGCAATGCTCGCTCCGTACGGCAATTAAATTAAAATTTAACCGGTAAGGGAAGCGACGGACGACAGATAGTCTCCCATACAAAGTAAACGTATTTCGGCGTGGCAAAAAAAATCAAAGATATTGTTTCAGTCTTTCCTCGTATTCTTCTTCGAGCGAGGCGAGCTTCGTTGCGAGTTCTTTTACTTCAGGAGCGACGACATCCTTTTTTTCGTCGAGTTCCCGGTAGACATCGGTAATTCCCATAACGGTGCCTTTAATCATCATTTCGGCTACCTCCGAACGATTATCGCTCTTCATCGTGTTCATTTTTACGGACGCTTTCAGCATCATTTTTTTGAACGTGCCTATATCCTTAGGCTCGATGCCGTTCGTTTTCATAAGAGAGGAAATCTCGCCTATTATTTTTTCATAGCCTTCGTATTGACCTTGAAGTTCTTTTCTGAATTTTTCGTCTGTGAGTTCTTCGGTAAGGTCGCTTATCGACTGAAGGGCTATATGCGCGTTTTTGTACAGGTTGTTAAGTATTTCTCCGTTTATTTTCTTGTCAGTCATTTCAATCTCCTTTTTGACAAAAGTTTGAGTTAAAGAAAAAAAATTATGCAAAACGTTTGACTTATGTTTGTTTTTCGTGTATATTATATGGGAACCGCTCGGAACGGGCTTTTTTAAGTTTGCAAAATTCGCAACGCCTCGGTTTTACCGGCGAGATTGGACAGGGAGGTAAAAACATGTACGCTATTATTGCTAACGGTTCTAAACAGTATAAGGCAACCGTAGGTGAAACGATTAAGTTCGAGAAGCTTGCCGCAAACGTAGGGGATAAGGTAGAATTCGAAGTTCTTCTCGTATCCGACGAAAACGGCGTTAAACTCGGAGAAGAAGTTAAAAACCTTAAAGCCGTAGGCGAAGTACTTGCACAGGATAAGATGAAGAAGATTATCGTGTACAAATACAAAGCTAAGAAGAACGTAAGAAAGAAGCAAGGTCACAGACAGCCGTTCACGGCAGTTAAAATCGATTCTATCGGTTAACAATTATTGACATTCGGAGGATTTTAATATGATACTTATCAGATTATTTGCTCATAAAAAAGGTGTCGGTAGTACCAGAAACGGCAGAGACAGCGAATCTAAACGTTTAGGTGCTAAGCGTGCGGACGGTCAGTACGTTCTCGCAGGCAATATCCTTTACACCCAGAGAGGCACTCACATTCACCCCGGCGTAAACGTGGGTATCGGCAGCAACGATACGCTCTACGCTCTTACCGACGGTGTTGTTAAGTACGAAAGATTGGGCAAAGACAAAAAACAAGTCAGCGTTTACGCAAAGTAATTAAAACTAAATAAAACAGGGCGGAGAACGATTTAAAGTTCTTCGTCTTTTTTATTGTAAAAAATTTTCAAATCGTAAGAAAACGAAAATTGAATGAAAAATCGAAAAAAGACTTGATTTCGACAAAAGATAGTAGTATAATGTGACTATCGTAAATTTATAATGGAGGAGATTAGGAGTTTTTTAATGGATAAAATAAATTTACTTAAAAACAGACGCGACGCTTTACTTAAAAACGGTAAAGAAACGCGCGAAAAAATCTCGACTCTCGTAGACGGAGAAAGTTTCGTAGAACTTTCTTCTTACAGTTTTTCTAGGAACGAGTTTTACTCGGACGAGGAACAGGGCGAGGGCGTTATCACCGGTTTCGCCACGATAGACGGTCAGCCTTGCTATATTGTAGCTCAGAACGCAAAAGTTTGTTCGGGCGGTATAAGCAAAGCCAACTGCGATAAGATAGCTAAAGCTTTGGTAGCTGCGGAAAACAGCTCTTCGCCGGTAGTGTATCTGCTTGAATCCAAGGGTGTGCAGATAGGCGAGGGCGTAAACGTTCTCGAAGGCGTTGCGGACGTTCTTTGGAGAGTAAGCAATCTTTCGGGCAAAGTACCGCAGATCGCTATAGTGGACGGCGACGTATTCGGCGCATTCGCGGCTCTCGTCGCTTCTTGCGATATGGCGTTCTACACTAAAAACGCGTGCGTTTCGTTCGCTTCTCCCGCGGTTCTCGGCGCAACCGAGAAGTTCCCCAAAACGAAGGAAGAAGTCGGCGGCGTAAAGGCTCTCGCAAACAACGGACTTAACGCTACCGTGGTCGAGGACCTTGCCGAAGCGAAAGATAAAGTTTCGAAAGTGATTGAAATTCTTCAGTGCGACGAAATAGAAAACGGCGACGATTACAACAGAACCGCTCCCGAACTCAACGAAAAAGTTTGCGCGAAATGCCTTACTAAGGCGATTTTTGACGAAGGAACTTACGTCGAAGTCGGCGCAAGCTTCTGCCCCGAAGTTAAAACGGCGTTCGGCACAATCGGCGGAATGAGCGTCGGCGCGATCGTTTTCGACGGCAGAGAAGAAGGGGTTGAAATCACTGCGAACGTTATGAAAAAAATCAAGCGTTTCGCGGCTCTTCTTTCTGATTATGGTCTGCCTCTCGTTAACCTCGTTAACGCTAAGGGTATAGCAAAGACTTTCGAGGCTTCTCAGAGCGACGTTTTAAACGAAATCGCAGGCTATATTTACAACACTACGGATATTAAGAAGCTGTCCTTGGTGTACGGCAAAGCGGTAGGTATGGGTTACACCTTGTTTGCCGCTAAGGAAATGGGCTACGATTATACCGCGGCTTTCCCGGACGCTATGGTTTCTCTCTTCGACACTCTCGAGGGCGCGTACATCCAGTTCAGCGGAGTAACCGTTTCGGACGAGAAGAAGTTCGAGGAAAAATATAAAACGGAAAATCAGGATCCGTTCAATGCGGCTAAGGGCGGCTATATCGATAATATCATTGAACCGCAATTCGTTCGCCAACACCTGATAGCTTCTTTGCAGATGCTCGTGAGGTGACGTAAATGTTGAATTTATTGGTTATGTCTGACGGAATGACCGGGCTTGTAGGATTTTTACTCGGTATGGCTATCGTATTTCTCGGTATTGCCGTACTCGTATTTATCGTATGGCTCGCGGGTAAGATTCTTGCCGTTTCGACAGCTAAAAAAAGCGAGCAGGCTAAGGCATCCGCAGAGACTGTGAAGATTGCCGCGCCCGCAGAAGTTAACGACGGGGAAATTCCCGAACACGTAAAAGTAGCAATTACCGCGGCGGTATACGCTTACTACGCGCAAGCCGACGAAAAATGCGAATTCACCGTAAGAAAAATTGTCAGGAGATAAAAGAATATGCGTAATTTTTTAATAACGATAGAAGGTAAACAGTACGAAGTATCCGTAGAAGAAGTTTCTTCCGACGGAAAAGTAACCCCCGTTGTAACCGCGGCGGCTCCCGTAAAAGCGGCTGCTCCCGTTGCTTCCGCGGCACCCGCTGCTAAGGCTCCCGTTAACGGAACCGAAATGAAATGCCCGATGCCCGGACTTATCGTAAACTTTAAAGTTGCAGAAGGCGCAACCGTAAAGAAAGGGGACGTTGTAGTCGTTCTCGAAGCTATGAAAATGGAAAACGACCTTACCTCGCCTGCGGACGGCGTTATTTCCTTCCGCGTTCAGAAGGGCGCAAACGTAGACACCGGCGACGTTCTTGCTGTAATCGGCTGATAAGAGGTGCGCGATGCAGTTACTTTTTAATTCCTTATTGGCAAGCGATTTAGGTGAAATGTTTCGCAAGCTGTGGGAAAGCACGGGTATTTATAACGGTCAATGGGAAAACTACGTAATGATACTCGTTTCGTTTGTTCTTTTCTATCTCGCGATAGTAAAGAAATTCGAACCGTTGTTGCTTCTCCCGATAGCTTTCGGTATGTTTTTCATCAACCTCCCCGGCGCGAGAGACGTTCTGTGGGGCGTTGAGGGACCGGACGGCGAAGTAATAGAAAGTACCCGCGGGCTTATATGGTATTTGTTCCGCGGCGTTGAATGGGTTATTTATCCTCCGCTGATCTTCCTCGGTATAGGCGTTATGACCGACTTCGGTCCGTTAATCGCAAATCCGAAGAGTATGTTTATGGGCGCTGCGGCTCAGCTCGGCGTGTTCCTTACTTTCCTTGCAGCCGCGTTTCTTCCGTCGTTTACGCTTAAAGAAGCTGCCGCGATAGCTATTATCGGGGGAGCGGACGGTCCTACCGCGATTTACGTTGCGCAGAAGCTCGCTCCGCATCTGCTTTCCGCAATAGCTATAGCGGCTTACTCGTATATGGCTCTTATACCTGTCATTCAGAAGCCCATTATGCGCCTTTTGACAACCAAGAAAGAAAGAGCCATCAAAATGAAACAATTAAGAAAGGTTTCCAAGCTCGAGAGAATTTTATTCCCGATAGTAGTTTGCCTTGTGGTAGGTTTCCTGCTTCCGGACGCAATGCCTCTTCTCGGTATGCTTATGCTCGGTAACCTTATGAGAGAGTCCGGCGTTGTCGGCAGACTTACCGATACCGCTCAGAACGGACTTATGAACACGATTACGATTTTCCTCGGAGTATGCGTCGGAACGAAAGCTTACGGGCAGACGTTCCTCGCCTGGAATACGCTTCTTATAATCGGTCTGGGACTCGTTGCGTTCTGCTTCGGTACCGTGGGCGGACTTCTCGTCGGTAAGCTTATGTGCAAACTTTCCGGAGGAAAAATCAATCCGCTTATCGGTTCGGCGGGCGTATCCGCAGTTCCTATGGCTGCGAGAATTTCACAGGATGTAGGCAGGGAAACGGATCCTGACAACCACTTACTGATGCACGCTATGGGACCGAACGTCGCGGGCGTTATCGGTTCTGCAATCGCCGCGGGCGTTCTTCTCGCAATCTGCGGCTAATCGGAGGATAATATGGCAAGAAAAGTTTTAATTACAGATACGATTTTAAGGGACGCTCATCAATCTCAGGCGGCGACTCGTATGCGCCTCGACGAAATGCTTCCCGTTCTCGATCAGCTCGACGAGATAGGTTATTACTCTCTCGAAGCATGGGGCGGAGCGACTTTCGACAGCTGCATGCGTTATCTTAACGAAGATCCTTGGGAAAGATTGAGAATATTAAAGAAACACTTAAAGAAAACCCCGATACAGATGCTTTTGAGAGGGCAGAACCTTCTCGGTTACAAGCACTATGCGGACGACGTGGTTGAGAAATTCGTAGAAGCTTCCATCAGAAACGGCGTAAGCATCGTTCGAGTATTCGACGCACTTAACGATCCCCGTAATATGGAAACGGCTATGAAAGCCATCAAAAAGTACGGCGGCGTTTGCGAAGCTGCTATCTGCTACACGACGAGCCCCGTTCACACCACGGAGTATTTCGTAAAACTCGCAAAACAGCTCGAAGATATGGGCGCGGACAATATCTGCATAAAGGATATGGCGAACATTCTTCTTCCGTACACCGCTTACGACCTTGTAAAGAAGATGAAAGCAGTTTTGAAACCCGAAACAAAAATTCACCTTCATACGCATAACACCGCAGGTACCGGCGATATGATTAACCTTAAGGCAATAGAAGCCGGCTGCGATATAGTCGATACGGCTCTTTCGCCTCTCGGAAACGGCACTTCTCAGCCCGCTACCGAGCCTTTAATCGCTACGCTTAAGGGCACCGAGTACGACACGGGTATAGATATAAACAAGCTCCTTCCGATAACCGAACACTTCAGAACGGTTGCCGAAAGACTTACAAAGGACGGATTCCTTTCGCCCAAGGTATTGAAAGTAGATATCAACACGCTTGTTTATCAGGTTCCCGGCGGAATGCTTTCCAACCTTATCTCGCAGCTTAAACAGCAAAATAAGTCGGATAAGCTCATCGAGGTATTGCAGGAAGTTCCGAGAGTTCGTAAGGACTTCGGTTATCCGTCGCTCGTTACGCCTACCAGCCAGATAGTCGGCACGCAGGCTGTTCTCAACGTTTTAAACGGCGAAAGATACAAAATGGTTACTAAAGAGAGCAAAGGCTTACTCAAAGGCGAATACGGCAAATTGCCCGGAACGCCCGACGCGGAAGTCGTTAAAAAGATTGTCGGAAACGAACAGATTATCACTCATCGCCCGGCGGACGATATTGCTCCCGAATACGAAAAATACAGAAGCGAACTCGATCCCAACTTTATTACGCAGGAGGAGGACGTTCTTTCTTACGCGCTGTTCAATCAGGTTGCAATCAACTTCTTTAAGAACAGAATGGCAAAAGAAAAGGGCGTAGACAAGGATCTCGCTTCTTCCAAAGACAGAGTATATCCCGTATAATGAATATACTTCTTTGCAACGACGACGGCATATCGAGCGAGGGGTTAAAAGCCCTCGCAGATAAGTTGTCGGAGAAACATAATATTTTAGTTGTTGCACCCGACGGAAACCGCTCGGGCTTTTCTCATTCTTTAACGTTCGATAAACCGCTCGTTTTAAAAAAGCGTTTTATGAGCGAAAATTACGAGGCGTATTCTTTTTCCGGCACGCCCGTCGATTGCGTTAAATTCGCGACGGACAAGTTTGCGGCTTTTAAACCGGATTTGGTTGTGAGCGGAATTAACAACGGTTCGAACATCGGCACGGACGTTTTATACTCTGGTACGGTATCCGCCGCGTGCGAGGCCAACGCCCTCGGATATAAAGCGATAGCTTTTTCGCTTGCGGAAAGGAACGCGGTAAGTTACGAAAAAGCCGCGGAATATTTTGCGGAAGTTGCCGAAAAGTATTATTCGCTTCTTAGTCCTGCTTTCGTGTTTAACGTTAATCTGCCTTATGCCGATACGGACAGAGTGCGCGGAATGAAGTTTACGCCGCTCGGAGTTCAGATTTACACGGACAAGTATCTTTTGGGCGAAGACGGAAAATACACGCTCGTCGGGGAGCCGATAGCGCACGATAAAAACGAGGAAGACTGCGACGTGGAATGGATACGCAAAGGTTTCGCCACGATTACGCCCGTTTTACTCGACAGAACGGCTTTTTCCGTTCTCGAAAAACTTAAAAACGGAGAAAGAGAGTAATGGGCAGAGTTGCCGTTATCGGGGGCGGTGCGTCCGGAATGATTGCCGCCATCAGGGCGAGCGAAAATAACGAGGTCGTTTTGTTCGAAAAGAACGAAAAACTCGGGAAAAAGATTTATATTACGGGCAAGGGGCGTTGCAACGTGACGAACGACTGCGAAAAAGAGGAATTTTTGCATAGCGTCGTGAGTAATCCGAAGTTTCTTATGAGCGCGCTCAATAATTTTACTCCGCAGGATTTAATGAATTTTCTCGAAACGAACGGGCTTACTTTAAAAGTTGAGAGAGGAAACAGGGTGTTTCCGCTTTCGGATAAGGCGAGCGACGTCACCGCCGTTTTCGCGAAAAAGATGAAAGAATGCGGCGTAGACGTGAGATTAAACGAAAAAGTCGACGAAATATCCGTTCTCGACGGCTCGGTTAACGGAGTAAAAACCGAAAAGGGATTTATTCCGTTCGACAAAGTCATCGTTTGTACGGGTGGAAAGAGTTACCCCTCGACGGGCAGTACCGGCGACGGATATAGGTTCGCTGAAAAAGCCGGGCATACGGTCGTCACTCCCGTGCCGTCGCTTGTAGGACTTAATTTAAAGGGGGACGACTTCAAATCGTGTCAGGGGCTTTCGCTTAAAAACGTGGAGGTAAGCGTTTTCAGGGGCGAAAAGAAGATTTTTTCTGATTTCGGTGAAATGCTCTTCACCCATTTCGGAATATCCGGACCGATAGTGCTGTCGTCTTCGTGCGTTCTTTGCAGAGAGCGGCTTTCGGACATAAAAGTAGTTATCGATTTAAAACCCGCTTTGACTAAAGAAAAGCTCGACGAAAGACTTTTAAGGGATTTCGAGGCGAACAGCAACAAAAATTTTATAAACGTTTTGCCGTCGCTCGTGCCGAAATCTCTTAACGAATTGATTATTCGTCGCACGGGTATTTCTGCAAACAGAAAAATAAACGGCATTACCGCCGCTGAACGCGCTAAGATCGTTTCCGCTCTGAAGGAGCTGACTTTTTCGTTAGCTTCGCTTAGACCTTTCGAAGAGGCGATAGTCACTTCGGGCGGCGTAAGCGTAAAGGAAGTCAATCCGAAGACGATGGAGAGCAAACTCGTAAAAGGACTGTATTTTGCCGGAGAAGTTCTCGACGTAGACGCGTTTACGGGCGGGTTTAATCTTCAGATAGCGTTTTCGACGGGCGTTGCCGCGGGCGAAGGCGCATGCAGAGACTGACCGACGCGTCGTTTCGTTGATTTCGGCTATAATACAATGAAGAAAAGTTTATTCAATCAGGAACTGACAATATGAAAAGAAAAATTACAATCGCGCTCGACGGTCCTTCCGGAAGCGGAAAAAGCACCATTGCAAAAGCGTTATCCGAAAAACTCGATATTTTGTATCTCGATACGGGCGCAATGTATCGCGCATGCGGCTTAAAAGCCGAAAAATCGGGTATTTCCTGCAAAGACGAAAAGGGAGTTATGTCGTTTATAAACGATATTGACCTGAAAATAGTGTATTCGGACGGAGTTCAGCACACGATTCTCGACGGTGAGGACGTTTCGAAAGAAATAAGGAGAAACGAAGTCTCCATGCTCGCTTCGGACATTTCCGCCCTTAAATGCGTAAGACTTAAAATGGTGGAGCTTCAAAGGCAGATCGCGGGCGAAATGTCATGCGTGCTCGACGGCAGAGATATAGGCACGCACGTGCTTCCGAACGCGGATTTCAAGTTTTTCATAACCGCTTCGTCGGACGTAAGGGCGGAGAGGAGAAAAAAAGAATTGCTCTTCCGCGGGCAAGAAGTTTCTTTCGAAACAATTAAAAAAGAAATAGAACAGCGAGATTTTAACGATTCGCACAGAGAGTTCGCGCCGCTGAGAAAAGCGGACGACGCGGTGGAAATAGATACATCGGACATGACGCCCGACGAAGTTCTCGATAAAATACTCGCAATAACGGGGGTGTAATTTTGTATCGGTTTTTAAGAACGATTCTTTACGGATTCTTTTATATTTTTTACCCGCGCAAAATCTACGGAAAGGAAAATTTGCCGGAGGGCGGTCACGTTGTAGTAGCAAATCATCTTGCAAAAACCGACGTTTGGTACGTAGGCGGAATTTACAAAAAAAAGATATATTTCGTCGCGAAAAAGGAGCTTGTAAAGAAGAAGATTTTCGGTAGAATAATCAGAACGCTCGGAGGCATTCCCGTAGACAGAGAAGGGTATGATATAGAATGTATCAAAGAATCTCTTAAAGTGCTCAAGGGCGGAGACGTTCTCGCGATTTTTCCGGAGGGGACGAGAAATAAAAAGAATACCGAATTACAGCCTTTAAAACCCGGCGCGGGTATGCTTGCGTTTAAGGCGAAAGTTCCGGTGGTTCCCGTAATTATAGACAAGAAAGCTCGCATTTTCAGAAGAACGAACGTTCTTATAGGCAAGCCGCTTTATCTCGACGAGTATTACGGCAGGAGGCTCGATTCAGAACTTCACGACGAGATTAACGAAAAAATCAGAAAATCGATGCTCGAAACGCAGAGAGAACTTTGCGAAATGACAAAAAAGAAAAGATAATGGAAATCGTAAAAACAAAATTCGACGGATTTTGCAAGGGCGTGTCGCGCGCGGTTACGACTGCGCTCGATTCCGGCGTAGGAACGTACGTTCTCGGCAATCTGGTTCATAACGAAATCGTAATGAAAACGATTTCGGACAGAGGTCTTGTAACCGTCGGGAGCGACGACGAAATTCCTTCCGGCGCAAAGGTAATTATCAGGGCGCACGGAGTAGGTAAAAGCGTTTACGAAAGATTAAAACAAAAGAACTGCGAGATAATAGACTGCACGTGTCCTTTCGTAAAGAAAATACACGGCATCGTTTCGGAGTATTCTTCAAAAGGTTTTCATATTATCGTTTTCGGTGATAAAAATCACGCCGAGGTCAAAGGTACCATAGGCTGGACTAACGGCGACTATACCGTTGTAGGAGAAAACGACGAGTTTGACGAAGCTATGCTTCGCGAAAAAAACGCGATAGTGGCTCAAACGACCTTTTCCCGGCAAAAATTAGAAAATTTTTTGAAAAATATTAAAAAAAACGATAAAAAAAGAGTTGAAATATTTAAAACAATTTGTTATACTACTATAGAGAGGCAAAAGGAAGCGATTGACATTGCCGACAGTACCGACGCGGTAATAGTTATAGGAAGCAAAACGAGTAACAATACGGCAGAGCTTCTTAATCTCGTATCGTCGAGGGAAAAGGAATGTTTTCTCGTATCAGAAGTAGCCGATTTGAAAAACGTAAAAACAAATTTTAAAAAGGTGGGTATCGTGTGCGGCGCGTCGACTCCGCACGAACTCATACAGGAGGTTTTCTTAAACATGGAGAATAATACTGAAGTTAAGGCTTTGAATGAAATGGAAGAAGCGGTTGCAAAAATGGACGAACAGTCTACCAAATTCAGAAAGGGTCAGACAATAACCGCAACAATTTCTTCGGCAACAGACGAAGGCTTGGCACTCTACATCAACAATACCAAAAAAGAAATCGTTCTCCCGAAAGAAGAGCTCATAACAAACGCATACAACAAAGACGATTACAAAGATAAAATCGGTGAAGAAATAGAAGTTATGATTGTTGGTCTTAACCCCGTTAAACTCTCGGAAAAGGCCATTGCCCAGCTTAAGGAAGAAGAAGAAACCATCAAATCCATCGAGGAAGGCAACACCTTCAACGTCACGGTTGACGGCTTCAATAAGGGCGGACTTACCGGTAAGATCGGCAGCTACGGCGTATTCATTCCGTCCAGCCAGATCAGAATCGGTTTTGTTAAAGATCTTGAAAAGTACGTTGGCAAGACTTTAAGATGCAAAATGGAAAAAATCGAAAAGAACGAAAGAAGAAAGCAGATAGTCGCTTCTCAGAGAGTTATTCTCGAAGCAGAAAAGGCTGAAAGAGACGCTGCGAAAGCCGCTAAAGAAGAGGCGTTCTTCTCCGCTATTTCGGTTGGCGATATAATCAAAGGTACGGTTGTTCGTTTCGCACAGTTCGGCGCGTTTGTAGACGTAAACGGTTTCGACTGCCTCGCTCACATTTCCGACCTCAGCTGGACGAATATCAAAAACTGCGGCGAAGTTCTCGAACTCAATAAAGAGTACGAATTCAAAATTCTTTCTATCGATACCGAAAAGAAAAAGGTTTCGCTCGGTTACAAACAGCTTCAGCCGAAGCCTTGGGATCTCGTAGGCGAAAAGTATAACGTAGGCGACGTCGTTAAAGGAACCGTCGTAAGAATTACGAAGTTCGGCGCGTTTGTAGAAGTAGAAAAAGGCGTTGACGGTCTCGTACACGTTTCGCAGATTTCTCACGAATGGCTTGAAAATCCTACCACTGCCGTTCAGGTCGGACAGGAAGTAGAAGTTAAAATTCTCGGCATCGATACCGAAAACGAGAAGATGACTCTTTCCATCAAGGCTTTGCAGCCCGTTCCGGAAGGACTTGAAAGACCTAACAGACAGAGAAGAGAAAAGAATAACGAAGGTCACGAGGGCGAAGAGAAACCCGCTCGCGAAAGAAAGCCCAGAAGAGAAAAGACCGATGACGACGAAATCAGAGAATGGAACGAAGGCGGCGAAGGCGGCGCTTCCATTGCTGAACTTCTCGGCGGCAACAACTAATCTCTTTAACTAACATAACTTATTACAGCCCACTATACATTTGTACGGTGGGCTGATTTTTTCTAAAATAACATTAAACGGCTTGCAAAAATTAATTTTTGAATTGCTGCCGCAATTGTTATTCTACGTAAGCGAATAATATTCGTCCGTTGAAAACTTCGCAAAAAATGCCTGCAAATGCTCCGTGCTTGCGCATTTTCGCTTGTATTATAAAAACCGGAATATAAAAAATGAAATATACAGAAATAAAAAATACCGACGGGTTAACGTCGGTTCTCGATTTGTTCGAGAGCGGGGCGAAACTCGTTTCCGTCAATTACAAAGCCTGTTCGGATTCATCCGAAAACAACGATATAAGAGAAGCCGAACTTTTCTTTAAGGGAAAAACAAATTTCTCGCTTAAATTTGCCGAGGTCGATTGTCTGCACATAGTTCCTATTGCGACGGGCAGCATTATTTTAAAAAACGTTGCTCTGGGTACGTTCGGCAAGATCTTTTTCTTTGCCGACGACGAGATGTTTGACGTAACAAACCCGGATACTTCGCTTTCATACGTAATTTCAAGAAAGCTATTTATAGGTAAATAATGTATACACTGACGTTAAAAAAGAACGAAGAAAAGAGAATTTTGCTCGGTCACCCGTGGGTTTATGCAAACGAGGTTGCGAAAATCGAAGGGAAAGACGCGCAGGGCAGCATTGCTAAGGTATGCGCTTTTGACGGCAGATTCATAGGTTACGGATATATAAATCATCTTTCGAAGATAATCGTCCGGATTTTAACTCGCAGGGACGAGATTATAGATAAGGATTTCTTTAAAAAGAGGATAGTTAACGCGAACGATTTGAGGGTTAATCTCGGTTTTAACGACAATTATCGCGTGTGTTTCGGAGAAAACGACCTTCTTCCCGGGCTTGTCGTAGATAAATACGGCGATTATCTGTGCGTTCAGTTTTTAACGCTCGGTATGGAAGTCCGAAAAGATATGATTTTGGATATCCTTGAAGAAATTTTTTCGCCAAAGGGAATTTACGAGCGCAGCGACGTTTCCGTAAGGGAAAAAGAAGGCTTAAAACAATTCAAGGGCGTTGTCAGAGGTGCGATTAACTCGCCCGTTCTTATTAACGAAAACGGCGTGAAAATGTTCGTTGACCTTGAAAACGGACAGAAAACGGGGTATTTCCTCGATCAAAAAGAAAACAGACTTAATTTAAGAAGATACGTTAAAGATAAAACGGTTCTCGATTGTTTTTCTAACGTAGGCGGTTTTGCGCTCAACGCGGCAATCGGAGGCGCGAAAGACGTGACCGCCCTCGATATAAGCGAAATTGCCGTCGAGTATATTCGCAAAAACGCCGAGCTGAACGGACTAAAAAATATAAAAACCGAATGCGCGGACGTTTTCGAAAGATTGAGAGAATATCGCAGAGAAGAGAAAAAATTCGACGTAATCATTCTCGATCCTCCCGCGTTTACAAAGAGCAAAGAAACCGTTAAAGAGGGCTACAAAGGGTATAAGGATATAAACATTCAGGCGCTTAAGCTTTTGAGAAGCGGCGGGATTCTCGTTACGTGCAGTTGCAGTCAGCATTTAACGGTAAATTTATTCAACGATATGCTTAAAGAAAGCATTTCTCAAGCCGGCGTTAACGCGAAAATGCTCGAACTAAGAATTCAATCGCGCGACCACTCGACTTTGATCGGACTTGACGAAGGGTTGTATCTTAAAGTCGCCGTTCTCTACGTTTGGAAAAACTGAATAAAGAATAGGGGCAAAGGAGGTTTACATGGCTAAAAGACGAAAAAAAATCAAAGCCGCCTTGCCGATTTGGCTTGTAATTATCATAATTATAGTTATAATTGCGGCTTATTACTGTTATGCTAAAGGTTATATAAAATTCCCGGATAACACGATAGAATCGAGCGACGATTCATCCGGAGGACAAAGCGAAACGAGTTCGGGAGGACAAAGCGAAACGAGTTCGGGAGGACAAAGCTCCGGCGGCTCAGGTGCAGGCGACGAACAGGGAGAGGCTTCCTCTTTTAACGACGCGCCGGCTCCCGGAAACGGAAATCTCAATATTTATTTTCTCGACGTCGGACAGGGCGACTGCATGTTTATAGTTTTCCCCGATGGAAAAACGATGATAATAGATTCGGGCGACAATAAGTCGTATGTAAGAGAAAAGATTTCAAGCGCGGCAAACAAATTAAATATTACTACGTTCGATTATCTTTTATTGACGCATTCCGACTCCGACCATTCGGGTTCAATGAAATACGTATTCGATAACTTCGAGATAAAAAAAGTTTTCAGACCGAACGTACATTCGACTTATAAAGATGTTTCGAATTTAAACCCCGGAATTAACCCGGAAGCCGTAGAGGGCGGCAAAGTTCAAAGCAGCGCTACCTACTATAATTTTCTTTACTCCGTTCAGGCAGAAGAGGGATGCGAGGAAGAAATTTTTAACTACGAAAGCGATTTTACCGGTACATACTCGCTCGATGACATTTCGCTCGACTATACATTCGACTTTTTAACTCCGACTGCGGAGAAAAATCAGATTGCGTATTCGGACGCGAACGATTACTCTCCGATCGTCAATCTTTCTTACAACGGCATAAACATTTTTCTTACCGGTGACGCCGAAAAAACCGCCGAAGCGGAATTTTTGAGAGCGTACGGCGCAAAATTCGATATTGACGTTCTGAAGGTCGGGCATCACGGCTCGATGACTTCTACTTCGCAAGCGTTTATCGACGCGGTAAAACCGGAATATTCGGTTATTTGCTGCGGAACGGGAAATAAATACAGGCATCCGAGGCAGTCACTTCTCGACAGGTTGAAAGCGGCTAACAATAAAGTATTCCGCACTGATACTAACGGCGATATAGTTTTGTCTGTTTCCGCGGAGGAAGATTATAAGATTTCGGTCGAAAGATTTTATGTCGAAAAGTCGGATATGTCCAAAAACTTTATTGGCGGCGACGTAGTAGCAGAATAAATAAAAGGTAGGAGCTTCATCTTCAGAGCTTCTGCCTGTTTTTTATAAATTTCAGTTCGATTGCGCCGTTTCGGCATTAGCAATCTCGTCGAGTTTCGATTCTTTTTTAAAGAAGTTCCGCGTGAGAATAAATCCGACCAAACCTGTAATCGTGTCCGTAACGGGGTACGTAAGCCAAAAATAGTTTAATCCGAAAAGAGAGAACAGATAGCCGAGCGGAACAAAAAGGCAAATTGTTCTTATTACCGTAAGCAACGTGCTTTTTACGCTTTGACCGACAGCCTGAAAAAGTACGGGGTAGGTAAGGGACGTGACGAGCGGAATAAAGCTCCACCCGATAATATGGAACGCCGTGTTTCCTATTTCGATAACGTTTTCGTTAGATGAAAAGAAGCGAAGCATCGGTTCGGATAAAAACAGAAAGCATAGCATGCCGAGAAACATCAACGCAAAACCGAACAATATAGAAGTGTTAAGCGTTTGTTTGCACCTCGGTAGTTTTCGGGCGGCGTAGTTATAACTGATTACGGGGACTATACACGTTTGCATCGCTCCAAGCGGTATAAAGAAGAACGTTTGCCATTTGTAATACAGACCGAGAACGGTTACCGCGTCGTCCGAGAACGTCGCAAGTATCATATTCAGCCCGAAAATATACAAAGTGTAAGCCGATTGCATTATAATGTTCGGAAGTCCGAGGCGGAATATTTCGGCAACATAGCGCGGATATTTTTTTATCGAAGGCGACTTGTAAAATCCTTTTCTCATTACTACGAGGGCGGCGACAACCTGCCCTGCCACTGTTGCGATTGCCGCGCCGGTTATTCCGAGTTTAGGCAGACCGAACATTCCGAAAATAAGAAGAGGATCGAGAATTATGTTTGTAATCGCTCCGAGAATTTGCGCTATCATCGGCGTTTTCATATCGCCTTTTGACTGCAGAACTTTCGTCCATACGCTTTCGAGGAAAAGACTGAAACTGAAAACGCACACGATTCTGCCGTATGCTATTACGTCTGCAACGACTTCCTCATCGCTTGTTGACATTCTCGCAAACGACGGCATAATCGCGTAACAGACCGCGGCAAAGATTACCCATAGAACGGAGGCGAGTGGTGTAGCAGTGCCGGCGTATTCGTTTGCCGTTTCTTCGCGCTTCCGTCCGAGCATCGCCGCCATAACCGTGTTTATACCGACGCCTGTTCCGACGGCGATAGCAATCATAAGAAGCTGCAGAGGGTAGATGATCGAAAGAGCGGTTAAGCCCGCGTCGGACAGCCTGCCTACGAACACGCTGTCCATTATGTTGTATAAAGCCTGTATAAGCTGAGCCAGCATAACCGGCGGAGCCAATTTAAGTAAAATTTTGCTTATTTTTTCACTTCCGAAATAATCGGCAGACATTGTTTGTTTCATTATTCCTAAGAGTAATTCAAGTAAAAGTCCCAGTTATCATTAGATAACGGGGACTTTTTCGTTTATTTTAATTTCGAAAGCTCCTTTAAGCGGAGTTCCTTGTTGAGGATTCTCTTTCTGAGTCTTATACTCTTAGGCGTGCATTCCACAAGTTCGTCTTCGGCTATAAACTCAAGACATTGCTCGAGCGAAAGAGTGGTAGGGGTGATGAGTTTCAAAGCGTCTTCGCTACCCGCCGCGCGGTTGTTCGTAAGTTGCTTTTTCTTGCAAACGTTCACGCAAAGATCTTCTTCTCTCGAGTTTTCTCCTACAACCATTCCTTCGTACACGTTTTCGCCCGGTCCTATAAACAAACGAGATCTTTCCTGTGCGTTGAACAGACCGTATGAAGTGGTAACGCCGGATTCGTGAACTACTACCGAGCCGCGCGTTCTTTCCTGTATGTCGCCTTTGTATTGCTCATAGCCGTTAAAAACGTGGCTCATTACACCGAAGCCTTTCGTGTCGGTAAGCATTTCGCTGCGATAACCGAAAAGACATCTTGCGGGTATATTGAATTCGAGCCTCGTGCCGCCTCTTCCGTCCGAAGTCATAGTTATAAGATCGCCCTTTCGCGCGCCGATTTTATTCATTATCGCGCCTACATACTCGTCGGGAACGTCAACTACGAGGAGCTCCATAGGCTCGTAGGTTTTTCCTTCTATTTCTTTGAAAATAACTTTCGGGCGGGAAACCTGAAACTCGTACCCCTCGCGGCGCATGTTTTCAATGAGAATGGAAAGATGAAGTTCGCCTCTGCCGTACACTTTGAAGCAATCGGCGGAGTCTGTTTCTTCTACTCTCATACTCACGTTCGTTTCAACTTCCTTAAAAAGTCTTGCTCTTAAGTGTCTGCTCGTTACGAACTTGCCTTCTTTTCCTGCAAACGGGCTGTTGTTTACCATAAACAACATACTCATCGTCGGTTCGTCGATTTTCACGAACGGCAACGGCTCGGGCTTGTCGTAGTCGCAGATGGTTTCGCCTATGTTTATACCAGCCATACCGCTTATGGCGATAATATCGCCTACCGTCGCGCGCTCGGTTTCTACTCTTTTAAGTCCCTCGAACTGATAAAGCTTGCCTATTCTGCAACCGGAACTTGTTCCGTCAGTATGGCAAATCGTTCCGGGTTCGTTTGTCTTTATAGAGCCGCGTACGATTTTACCTATGCCGATACGACCGATGTATTCGTCGTAATCGATATTGCAGATAATCGCCTGAAGGCTTGCCTCGGGATCGCCGGTCGGCGCGGGTACTTCGCTTATTATCGCGTCGAGAAGGGGTGACATATCCTTTCCGGGTACCGTATAATCGTTCGTAGCCCAACCGAGTTTGGAACTCGAATAAACGGTTTTAAAATCTATCTGATCGTCGTTCGCGCCGAGCTCAAAGAAAAGTTCGAGTATCTGATCCTGAACGGCGTTCACGTCGCCGCCTTTATCGATTTTGTTTATGCATACGACAGGTTTTTTATTGAGACCGAGGGCTTTTTTCAAAACGTATCTCGTCTGCGGCATACAGCCTTCAACAGCGTCTACGAGAAGAACGACGCCGTCTACCATCGACAGTATGCGTTCTACTTCGCCGCCGAAATCCGCGTGCCCCGGGGTATCGATAATATTGATTTTTACTCCCTTATAGTGAACGGCGGTGTTTTTTGCTAAAATCGTTATGCCGCGTTCGCGTTCGATATCGTTGCTGTCCATAACTCTTTCGGCAACGACTTCGTTGGTTCTGAAAACGCCGTTTTGCTTTAAAAGCTGATCCACGAGAGTCGTTTTGCCGTGGTCGACGTGCGCTATAATCGCAATGTTTCTTACATCTTCTCTGACAAACATATTTCTTTTTACCTCATTAACTGAAACATTATATACTTTTCGATACTTTTAGTCAAATAAAATAAACTATTCTTGACTTTTCTTGCAAAAAAAAGTAGAATATTAAAATAATCAAACGCAGTCGCAGAGGCTAAAAAGAGGCGTAACCCTTTGTTAGAAGAACAAAGTCTTATGGAGGTGAACTACGAGCCTCTATCTGTACCAAACACATTATACCATAACGAAAGTTATTTGTATAAAGGTTTTGCTTGGTTTCCTTGCAAAAAAACTAAGCAATTATATTATACGAGGAGGTAAAAGAAATTGCTGAAAAGATTTTTAAGTTACTATAAACCGCATTGGAAATTGTTTTTGCTCGATATGGTTTGCGCTTTTTTAGTAGCCGTATGCAATTTATTCTACCCGTTTATAGCAAAAAACATAATAAATTCCTATGTTCCGAACAAAGAGTTGCAGCTTATGCTCGTGTGGCTCGGAGTTTTGCTCGGCATTTTCCTTTTAAAGGCGGGGCTGAACTATATTATATCCTATTGGGGACATATTTCGGGGCTTTACATTCAGAAAGATATGAGAAACGAGATGTTCCGTCATTTGCAAAAACTTCCGTTTTCGTATTACGACGAAGTGAAAACCGGCTCGATAATGTCGAGGCTCATTAACGATTTGTTCGATATTTCGGAGCTTGCGCATCACGGACCGGAAGACGTGCTGCTTTCCGCCATAACGATTTTGGGCGCGCTCGTTATGATTTATTTCATTCACCCACTTCTGTGCCTTATAATAGCCGTGATTATTCCGATAGCTATATTAGTTACGTTTTTGCTTAGAAAAGACCTTATGGCGGCGTTCAGAGGAATGAGAGTGGAAACTTCGAACATCAATTCTATGGTAGAAAGTTCGGTCGGCGGCATACGCGTGGCGAAATCTTATACGAGCGCGGAATACGAGAATAAAAAGTTCGCCGGATTTAACGACAGACTTTTTAACGCGAGAAAGGCTGTTTATAAAAAAATGAGTCTGTTTAACGGGATAATGGGGCTTTTTCTCGACGTGCTGTATCTCGCCGCTCTTCTTTCCGGAGGGCTGTTCTATTTCTACGAGAAGATAAATATCGCTGATTTTACCGCTTTTCTTCTTTATATCAATATGCTTATCGCTCCGATAAGAACGCTTGTCGCGATATTCGAACAAATTCAGAGCGGTATGTCCGGCTTCGTAAGGTTTACCGAAGTTATGGACGAAAAACCCGAGTACGAACCCGTAAATCCCGTAAAGGTGGACAAGCTTTCGGGCAACATAGAATATAAAAACGTGAAGTTTTCATATAATTCGCAGGACGGCGAAACGACGAAGAACGTGATAGACAATCTTTCGCTTACGATTAAAAAAGGCGAAACAGTGGCGTTTGTAGGTCCTTCGGGAGGGGGTAAAACAACGCTTTGCCATCTTTTGCCGAGGTTTTACGACGTAAGCGAAGGGGAAATAACCGTCGACGGAATTAATATCAGGGATATTTCGTCGTACGATTTAAGGAGAAATATAGGTATAGTCGCTCAGGACGTTTATTTGTATTCCGGAACGATAAAAGAAAACATCGCTTACGGCAAGCTCGACGCTACCGACGATGAAATAATCGACGCCGCAAAAAAAGCGAATATTCATGACTTTGTCTGCACCCTTCCGAACGGATACGATACGGAGGTAGGCGAACGGGGAGTAAAACTTTCCGGAGGACAGAAGCAGAGAATTTCCATTGCTCGCGCGTTTTTGAAAAATCCGCCCATTCTCATTTTGGACGAAGCGACTTCGGCGCTCGATAACATGTCGGAAATGCTCATTCAATCTTCGCTCGAAAAGCTCAG
Source organism: Christensenellaceae bacterium (assembly GCA_022768945.1). Classification (GTDB taxonomy): domain Bacteria; phylum Bacillota; class Clostridia; order Christensenellales; family Borkfalkiaceae; genus RGIG3732. The sequence goes on from JALEKY010000003.1 coordinate 66,245, forward strand.
CGAAGGAAGAACGACGATTGTTGTCGCGCACAGACTTTCAACGGTTAAAAACGCGGACGAAATAATAGTTATTACCCCGGACGGAATTTCCGAGCGCGGTACTCACGAGGAGCTTTTAAAGAAAGGCGGGGAGTATGCGGAGCTTTATAAATATCAATTCAGAGGACTTGCGGAATGAATATAAATAACGGAATAAAATTTCTTGAAAAGGACAAAAACAGATACGTGGGCTTTCTCGAATGCCTGAAGTACGACGAAACGGAGTTTCTTTACGCCGAAAACGACGGAGTTATGTTTTACGATAAAACAGCGGGAATTTATTTTCTGGCTACTTCGTCCGAAGAAGCGTGTAAAAAAGCTCTTGACGGGATTGAAAAAACGGACTGCGTTGCGTTATGCGTAAACGAATACGAGTATCTCGCTTTAAAAAACAAGTTCGGATACGACGGGCTTAACCGCTGCAAACAAATCGTTTGGGAGGGGAAGGAGCCGCTCCCCCTCAAAGGAATTTGCGAAGTGAAAAGACTTGAACCGACGAAAGAGAACGTAGAAGTTGTTTTCAATCATTATACGCTTCACTATACGAGGGAACATATTAAATACATTATGGAAAACCTCGGAATATACGGAGGGTATGTTAACGGAGAGATAGTCGGTTTTATCGGAAGACACGAAGAACACTCCATAGGCATGCTCGAAGTATTTCCCGAATTCCGCCGCCGCGGATACGCCGAAGAAATAGAAAAGAGCGTTCTTAATATTTTAATCGCAAAGGGCGAAATCCCGTATGCCCACATTATAGACGATAACGTTCCGTCGCTTACGATGCACAAAAATATGGGGTATTCGTTCAGCAAAGGAAGTTTTTATTGGCTTTTCTACAAAAATTGACAAAGTAGTTTAAAAAAGTACGTTTCGCCCGAATTTAATTCGGGCTTTTTTGTTATACTCCGGGTAAAAACAAAATACATTATTACAAAGTCGGATAAGTCGGCGGAGGGAACGCAAAAGTGCTTGAATTTATTCCGCAAAAGTTTTTAAAGCCGATATTAAGGCTCGGAACAGAGAATATCGAAGAATTAAGGTTAAGAATTTCTTCCCCCGCGCTTGTAAAAACTAACGGAAAGTATTTGTTTTTATCGCCGTTCGGGTGCTCGGAAAAGAGGGGCGACGGAATCGTTTTTACCGAAAAGGATTCGAACGAGCTGTTTTCCTCGCTTACGGAACAATCGACTTACGCTTTTAAAGAACAAATAGTAAAGGGATATATTACTCGAGGCGGAGTAAGAACGGGCTTAACGGGTAGATGCGTAGAATCAAGCGGCAAAGTAGGAAATCTGACCGATTTTACTTCTTACAATATAAGAATTCCGCATGCGATTAAAGGTTCTGCGGACGAGCTTTTCGAATTTTTTTCGAAGGGCGCGAGAAATATCCTTTTACTGTCCGAACCGGGAGCGGGTAAAACCACCGTGCTCGGAGATTTAGCCGAGCAGATTTCGTCAAGATTGCGCAAAAACATTCTTATAGCTGACGAAAGAGGTGAAATTTTTCCCCTTATAAAAAATAAAGACTTTGTCGATTGCATATCTATGTGCCCGAAAGATTACGCGTTTGAAAACGGAATACGCTCTATGGCTCCCGACGTTATCGTGACGGACGAGATTTTCGGTGAGAGAGACTATTTAGCCGTCGAAAGCGCGGTAAGGTCGGGCGTAAACGTAATCGCTTCGGCTCATTCTCGCGGAGTGGAATCGTTTTTTTCCTTTAAAGAGAACGAAAAATACCGTAATCTGTTCGATTGTTTCGCGGTTTTGGAAAATACGGGCGGAAAAAGAAAAATATCCGTAAAAAGGAAGGACGAATGTGGAAAATAATCGCGGGTTTTTTGCTCGTTTTTGCCGGAGTTTACTTCGGAAATAAGTCGACCGAAAAGTACGAAAAACGAAAAATTTTCTTTAAAAGTCTGTCGGGGTACGCGGCTTTTTTGGCGGGCAAAATTTCGTTTGACGGAGAAACCATTCCGAGGTCTACGTTAAACTATCCGTTTTGCTCAAAAGATTTGAAAGGTATCGCTACGCGTTACGTCGGGAAAAGAAGCGAAGCAAATGAGGAGATTTTTCCTTCTTATCTGACCGAAGACGAAATAATTTCGGTTAAAGAATTTTTTTTATCTCTCGGGAAAACCGACAGAACATCTCAGAGCGAAACGCTCTTGAAATTATCCGAAAAATATGAAAAAGAAAGCGAAAAACAAGGCAAGGAATACGAAAAGAAAAGGCGAATTTCAATTAAACTCGGCTTTCTCTCGGGGATTTGCTTTTTTATTGTTTTGGTGTGACTATGGATATAAGCGTTATTTTCAAAATAGCCGCGATAGGAATTCTGATAACCGTAATCTGTCAGATACTTAAAAAGTCGGATAGGGACGATATTGCCACGCTCGTGGGGCTTGCCGGGCTTATAATCGTACTTTCTATGGTCGTAAATATGGTTGGCGAACTATTCGAAAATCTTAAATCGATTTTCTCTTTGTACGGATGATTACGCTTGTAAAAATCGTCGCAGTGGGAATTATAGGCGCGATAGCTTCGCTGCAGATTAAAAAATACGCCCCGGATCTCGCCGTTCTCACGTCCGTTGCCGCAGGTATAATAATCCTCGTGTTTATAGCGGATTATCTTTACGGCGTTATCGATTATTTTAAAGAATTCTTTTCGACGGGCTTAGGAGATTCAAGTATTCCGAAGCTGATAATAAAGGTGCTTGTCGTGGGGTATGCGGTCGAATTCGCTTCGTCCGCCGTTAAAGACCTCGGAGAAACTTCTCTGTCCGAAAAGATACTCCTCGGCGGGAAAATTATTATTTTATCTATGGCTTTGCCGGTGATAAAAAACGTTTTCGATTTGATTTCGTCGCTGATAAAAGGTGGCTTATGAAAAGGAAATTATTGATTTTTTTTATAATTGCCTTAGTCGCGGCAAACGCTTTATCGGGAGCTGTCCGAATCTTCGCGGAAGAAGAAAACGAAGAAGATATTCTGTCGAAAATGGTCGGCGCGATTTCGGCGGACGAGCTTAACGAAAAACTCGACGAGTTGTTTTCTTTTATCGGAAAAGACGGGGGAGATTTCAAGGAAAAAATTCTCGCTATAGTAAACGGAGATTTGTCCGTTCGGTACGATAGTTTGTTTTCCGCGGTATTGTCGCTTGTGTTTGACGAAATCGGGCAGTTTGCCGTCGTGTTTTTGTTTATTGTAGGATTAAGCCTTGCGTTTTCTCTCGTAAAGGCGCTTAACCCCGACGTTATGGAAGGTGAAACGGGAGGCGTTATAAGGTTTGCGCTGATGTCTCTTTCGCTCGGCGCGCTTACAGTTAAAACGTTCGCCGTTTTTCAGGACGCTTACGAGCGGGTAAAAAGCGTCTCGGCGCAAACGGAAGTCGTTTTTCCGCCTCTTATTACGGTTATGACCTTTACGGGAAGCAATCTGTCGGCGGGACTGTACAGACCTGTTTGCGTTTTCCTGTCGAGCTTCGTCACCGGCATTCTGACGAAAATCGTTTTTCCGTTGATATTTTTTTCTCTTATCATAACGACGGTATCCGAGCTGTCCGAAACTTTGAAAACGGACGGTATTCTCAAATTTGTCGGCTCTATGAATAAATGGATACTCGGAATTATAACCGTGGTTTTTACTTTTTTCATTACGGTGAAAGGGGCAAGCTCGGGGTATTCGGACGGGATAGCGCTCCGTTTGGCAAAATATGCAATCGGGAATTCCGTGCCGATAGTCGGCGGTTTTTTGCGCGACGGCTCGGAAACGGTTCTCGCTTCGGGCGTGCTTATAAAAAACGCTCTCGGCGTGTGCGGTTTGGCGCTTATCGCTTTTTATCTCGTTGTCCCGGTTGTTAAAATAGCGGTTTTTACGTTGTTTCTTAAATTAACCGCCGCATTATCTGAAATGCTCGGAGACGCGAAAACGGGCGCGTATTTGTATAAGATTGCGGGGATTGCGAATTATGCGCTCGCGGCGGAACTCGTAATAAGCTATCTCTATATAATAACCTTTGTGACTATAATTTTCACGGGCGGTGCGTTCGTTTAGACAATGGTTGCCGGAATTGCCGCTTTCGAAGAGGAAAATTCCCTCTTTCGATATGTGTGAGGTAGGATAATATGAAAGAATGGTTGATTTCCGTCGCTTCCGTTATAACGACGACGTCGGTAGCGGAAATTCTTCTGCCTTCGGGGCGCATTAAAAGAATATGCAAAACAGTGCTTTCGCTCGTGTGTCTGCTCGTGTTGATTTCACCGCTATCCGAGCTTAAAAACGCGGATATTTCGATTTCCGATATCCAGGACAGGGCTGAGCAAAGCGAAATATTCAGGGAAAATCTGAAAGAGTATTACGAAAGACTTGCCGAAAGCCTCGTAGAAAACGCGTTGTCGGATAAAGGATTGACGTGCGTTTGCGAGACAGAAGGGGAGCTTGACAGCGAAAATCGTTTTACTATAAAAAAAGCGTTCGTAATAATTTCAGATAAGGTTCTAACGGACAAGGACGGTAATATAATAAGTATTGAAGAAATTACCGGGTTCCTTTCGGAAAAGCTCGACGTCGAAAAGGAGCGGGTGATAGTTTATGTCGGATAGAAAGAAATTTTTCGAAAAAATAAAAAGCGGAAAGGGCGTCGAATTTTTGGTTGCAGGAATTGCCGCCGTATGCATTCTCGTTCTTGCGTTCGGAGGAAATTGTTCGGCTTCGGGAGAAAAGGCGGAAGAGGGCGATTCATACGTCGTTTCACTCGAAACGAGATTGAAAAACACTCTCTCCGGCGTGAAAGGCGCCGGCAGAGTATCCGTAGCGATAGCGGTTTCCGGCAGTAAAAAGACCATCGTAGCGAGCGAAAAGACCACGGTGAAAAACGACGGAGGAGTAACGACTACGGATAAACCGCTTGTCATTAACGGTAAAACGGTCGTTTTAGGCGAATCCTATCCCGAAATTACCGGAGTAATAATAGTTTCGAGCGGGGCAGATAAGCCGAGCGTAAGAATAAATTTAACAGTCGCGGCAGCCGTACTGCTCAATATAGACGAGAGTAAAATTCAGATACTTAAAGGTAAATAAAAAGCTGATTTAAGCCCGCGGATTATTCCGCGGGGAAATAATAAACGGAGGTATATTTTTATGTCCAAAAAGAAAAAAATCATAGTGCTTTCCTGTATGATAGCGTTGCTTGCGGCAACAGCCGCCTTCAACTTTATCCTTGCCGGGAAAACGGAAGAACCCGCTGCTCAGACGGCAAACTACTTTACGAGTTACAGAACGGAAAGAACGTCTTCGAGAAACGAACAGATATTGCAGCTCGACGCGGTAATAGCTTCCGAGCAGGCTGACGACAAAGCCGTCGACGAAGCTATCGATATGAAGCTTAAACTTACCTCTCTGATGGAAAAAGAGCTTCTCCTCGAAAACCTTATAAAAGCAAAAGGGTACGAAGACGCGGTGGTAACGATAGGTTCTTCTTCGGGCAATATCAACGTTCTCGTAAAGGACGCGGAATTCGAGCAGGACGACGCCATAGCTATTTACACAATTCTCATGGACGAAGCGGACGCTTCTCCCGACAAGGTAAAAATCATTCCCGTTTCGTGACATAGAAAATTGTCCGGCATAATAGAAAAAAACGAATAAAACCCCCGGCGTTTATAAAAAATATCCGTAAAACAGTTTATTAAATCGGAAAATTGTGTTATAATTACCTTGAAAAAAAACTACGGAGGAAGTTTTCGTGGCTGAAAACAAAAAATCTTTGGGAGTAGCGGACGGAAAGGTCGTTTATAACGCGGGGATAGTAAAGGGCATAGTAGCTCTTGCCGTTTCCGAAATTGCCGGCGTTGCGATTTCCGCTAAAAAGAAACGCTCCGGCGGCGCAAACGACGCCATCAGGTTGAAATTCAGCGATCGCGGTATTAACGTAGACGTGAACATAACGGTTTACACCGGCTTCAAAGTTCCCGACGTGGCTTTCAACGTTCAGCAGAACATAAAGCAGAGCGTGGAGTCGATGTCCGAATACAAGATAAACGAAGTAAACGTTCACGTTGACAACGTTATTACGGACGTTGACGCGATAACCGAACAATAAGAAACGGAGCACCTATGAGAAAAGACGCAAGAGAAGCTGCCTACAGATACATTTATTCTTTTTTGATGACGAACGAGGCGGACGAAGAACTAAAAAAAGAAGTTTATAAAGAACATAAATTAAACGATAAGGACGTCGAATTTGCCGACGCTCTTATTCGTACCGTTATCGAACATTTACCGGAATTTACAGGCGTTCTGTCGGAACTCTCGGTCGGTTTTACCGAAGAGAGAGTAAACCCGCTCGATAAAGACGCGATTTTCATCGCCATGGCGGAAATAGATTATTTCGACGACATCGACAACCCCGTTTCGATAAACGAGGCGGTGGGGCTTTGCAAAAAATACTCGGGCGACGCCTCCGTTAATTTTGTTAACGGAGTACTCGCTTCTTACCTCAGGAGAAATAAAAATGTCGGCTGAAATCATTAGCGGAAAAATTCTTGCCGAAAAAATTCGCGGCGAGATTAAAGACGATATAGAACAAAACGGATATACTCCCTGTCTTGCCGTCGTAATGGTGGGCAATAACCCTTCTTCCGCCGTATATGTGCGCAACAAGGGCAAAGCCTGCGAGGAAGTCGGGATAAAATCGATTACAGTTCTTCTGTCCGAAGAGGCTACACAGACTGAAGTCGAAGACAAGGTTAAAGAACTCGTGTCGGACGGCGGCATAGACGGAATTCTCGTTCAACTGCCTTTGCCCGCTCATCTTTCGGAGCAGAGGATTTTATCTCTTATTCCCCCCGAAAAGGACGTCGACGGTTTTTCCGAATACAATACGGGTAATCTTCTCCTCGGTAAAAAATGCCTTAAGGCGTGCACTCCGAGCGGAATTATAGAACTTATCAGATTTTCAGGAACGGAAATTTCGGGCAAACACGCGGTTGTAGTGGGCAGAAGCAATATAGTAGGCAAACCCGTTGCCGTTATGCTTTTACAGGAAAACGCTACGGTTACCGTTTGTCACAGCAAAACTTCCGATTTAAAGGAATTTACCCGTTCGGCGGATATTCTCGTAGTCGCGATAGGTAAAGCCGGCTTTGTTACCGGCGATATGATTAAACCCGGCGCGACGGTTATAGACGTAGGAACGAACAGAGGGGAGGACGGCAAGCTTAAGGGCGACGTCGATTTCGACAGCGCAAAGGAAGTCGCGGGCAAGATTACTCCCGTTCCCGGAGGAGTCGGCCCGATGACTATAACGATGCTTATGAAGAATACGCTCATCGCGTATAAAAGGAACAGAAAAATTGATGAGTTTTAACGAAAAATTCAATTATTATCGCGAGACTTTCGAAGCCTTCGCGGAGGAATATTTTTCAAAAACGGACGAATGGGACTTGACTTTGACGGAGGCTGTTAAATACAGCTTTTTCGCGGGAGGAAAGCGTATTCGTCCCGTTTTAATGTTATCCGTTTCGGATTTGCTCGGAGTTTCTTTCGGGAAGGTTCTGCCGTTTGCTCTGGCGCTCGAATGCATTCACACATATTCGCTTATTCACGACGATTTACCTGCAATGGACAACGACGATTACAGACGGGGCAGACTTACGAGCCACAAGGTGTTCGGTGAAGCCGAAGCAATACTTGCCGGCGACGCGCTTTTAAATCTTGCTTTTTCGATTTTGGCGGACGAATGCGTTAAAAATCCGTTCGATAAAACAGCTCGGGCGATGCAAATAATTGCAGATAACGCCGGTATTTCAGGAATGATAAAGGGGCAGTCGCTCGATATTTCTTCTGAGAAAAAAAATATTGCGGATGAGAAAATTCTCTATGAAATAGAGGAGAACAAGACTGCGAAAATGATTATATCCGCGGTGACGGTTCCTGCGATTCTCGCCGGAAAAGACGAAGATATTTTTAAATCGTTCGGACTAAAACTCGGTATTCAGTTTCAGATTGTCGACGATATTCTCGACGTTACGGGCAATAAAGCCTCTCTCGGAAAATCGACGGGTAAGGACGAGCAAAGCGGCAAACTGACATACGTGTCTCTTTTCGGCTTGGATAGGGCGAAGGAGAGAGCCGAGGAAATTCGCTCGGAGTGTAAGAAAATACTTAAAAAGACGGATAATTGCGATTTTTTAAAGGATTTCGTCGATTATCTTTCGTCGAGGGTGAACTGAAATGCGGCTGGACGTTTATCTCGCTGATAAAGGTTTTTTCGCTTCGAGAACAAAAAGCGCGGAAGCCGTTTCCAGAGGGGAAGTATCGGTAAACGGAAAAGTTGTTACAAAAGCTTCGTTTGACGTTTCGGACGGCGATGACGTGTCAATTTCGGACAGCGCGTGCAAATACGTGTCCGTCGGCGCGTACAAGCTTGAAAAAGCTTTCAAGGATTTTCCTTCTTTTTCGATAAAAAACGCCGTCGTGTGCGATATAGGAGCTTCTGCCGGGGGATTTACCGAAGTTTGTCTTCTGCACGGGGCAAAGAAAGTTTTTGCCGTGGACGTGGGAGAAAATCTTCTCGACGAGTCGTTAAAAAAGAGAAAAGAAGTAGTCGTTATAGATAAAACGAACGCGCGGTTTTTAAACGGCGAAACGCTCGGAGAAAAAGTAGACAGAGTGGTGTCGGACGTAAGTTTTATTTCGCTCACGCTTATTCTGCCTTCCGTTTTCAGCATATTGAAAGACGGAGGAGAAGCCGTGTTATTGATAAAACCTCAATTCGAATGCGGGAAAAAGGCTCTGAATAAGAACGGTATCGTTACCGAGAAAAAAGCGAGAGAAGCTGCGATTGAAACCGTTACCGCTTGCGCGAGAGAAAACGGGCTTATTCCGTCGGGCATTACTTCCGCACCCGAAATACCGGGTAAAAACATTGAGTATCTTTTGTACCTGAAAAAAGCTTGCGTTTTTGCGTTAAACGATAGGTTTTAAAGATTTTGCCGTAAGGCAAAAGATTTGCTTCTTATTGTTTATATAATCCGCATATAAGACTTGTATATTTTTATAAAAAGGTGTATAATCGAATAAAAGACGAGAGGAATCGTTAATTGATAGGAATATTCAAAAAACCCGGCGACGAGAAGTCCGAGGCGGTTTTTAACAATTTTATAAAAGAACTCGAAAAACAATCGCTTGAGTTTAAGTCTGTCGGAAAAGATTTCGGCGCGGATTTATCTCTGCTCGTTGTTATAGGAGGAGACGGTACGGTCCTTTCGGTAGCGAAGAGAGCCGCCGATTTTTCTCTGCACGTACTCGGAATAAATGCGGGTAACGTAGGTTTTCTATCCGCGTTCGAGGCTCACGAAACGGAGGCTTGTGCGTATTCTTTAAAAAACGGCTTGACGGAAGTCGAAAAAAGAGCTATGCTCAAAGCCGAATGCAACGGAAAAGTTTGTTACGCGCTTAACGAAGTTTCCGTGCAGCGAGAAAATTCTGACGGAATGGGAGGGTGTACTCTTCCCGTTTCGCTGAAAATCGACGACGAGGTTTGCGACAGTTTCAGAGGAGACGGAATGATAATCGCGACGCCTACCGGCTCTACCGCATATTCTCTTTCCGCAGGCGGGGCGGTTTTATCTCCGGACCTTAACGCGTTTATAGCCACTCCCGTATGCGCTCATTCGCTGACTTCGAAACCCGTTGTTTTTTCAAGCGAAAGAACTGCGGAGATTTCTTTAAGCGACGGGTACGCGGGCAGCGTTTATTGCGACGGACGGTTCTTTTCCGAAATCGACGGAAAAAGTCCGCTTATAGTTACCAAGTCGGATAAATTTACTTTGCTTATAAAAAGCAAAAGAGGGTTCTTTAAAACGCTTCGAGTTAAGCTCGGCGGTTAACCGATAAAACGTTTTGCGTTAATCTAATCGGTTTAAATAAACGATTGAAACAGAGGGTATATGTCAAAAAAAATCAGGCAGCAAAAAATTCTCGAGCTGATTAAAGCATTTGAAATAGACACGCAGGAAGAACTTTGCGAAAAGCTGAAGGAGCTCGGTTTTATCGTGACGCAAGCAACCGTTTCGCGCGATATAAAAGAACTCGACATCGTAAAAACTTCCGGGCAGACAAAAAAATATAAATACGGCATACAAGCCGCGCAAACTCAAAACGACGCCGGAATGTTTTTATTGTTCAAAACTTCAGTTACTAAAGTTACGTGCGCGCAAAATCTTGTCGTGTTAAAGACTATTTCGGGTAATGCGAACGCTGTTGCCGCGGCGATAGAAAAACTACATATCCCCGAAATCATCGGTTGCGTTGCGGGTGACGATACTATTTTGTTCGTTGCTTCCACAGTTTCCGACGCCGAAAAAATTGAAGAGGCGATTACAAGCCGTTTATAATTTGAATTATGATTACAAGATTCGAACTCAAAAACATCGCGCTCGTAGATTACGCGGAAATCGATTTTACGAGAGGAGTAAATATTTTGTCAGGAGAAACGGGCTCGGGTAAGTCCGTTATTCTCGATTCCATCAATTTCGTCCTCGGAGCGAAAGCGGATAAAACAATGATACGATACGGTACGGACGAATGTTTCGCTTCGGTCACGTTCGAGCTTGAAAAGAACCATCCCGTGCACGAGATTTTAAAAGACCTCGGCATAGACGAGGACGTGCTGATTATCGCAAGAAAATACTCGCTCGACGGCAAGGGCGTTATAAAGGCGAACGGGCTTTCGCTTACGGTGAACATGCTTAAAAAAATCACTTCCAGGCTCGTAGACGTGCACGGTCAGAGCGAACACTTCTCTCTTTTAAAAGAAGAGGAGCAACTTGCCGTTATAGACAACTACGACGCGTTGACCGTTTCTTCCGTTAAGGAGCAGGTTTTACCGCTTTTATCCGAACTAGTAGGTGTTTGCGCTGAGATAAGAAAACTCGGAGGAAACGAGAGCGAAAGAGCGATAAGGTCGGATATTCTTAAATTTCAGATAAACGAAATCGAAAGCGCGAATTTATCCGAAAACGAGGAAGAAGAACTCCTTAAACGTTCGGCTTTTATAAAAAACGCCGAAAAGATAGTAGCCGGGCTTAACGCGGCATATCGCTGCCTTTCCGAAGAAAATGCGGCGCTCGACGGCGTTAATAATGCAGAAAGCAATATTTCGCCGGTTACGTCGTTCGACGATGAAATAGAAAAACTGTATTCGAGGCTGGACAGCGCGGCGATAGAGCTTAGCGATATATCTGATTCAATAAAGGAAAAGCTCGATAATTTCGATTTCGACGAAAACGAAGCCGAAAAAGTCGAAGAGCGGCTTGATTTAATTAAGAAATTAAAGAAAAAATACGGAAAAACGATTGCGGAAGTTTTAAAATACAAAGACGACGCTGTCGAGGAATACGACAGAATTTCGCGTTTCGACGAACTCGGTAAAGAACTTACGGAAAAAAAGGACGCACTCAGAAGTAAAATACATAAGCTTTTCGTAAAACTTCACGATACGAGAGTTAAAGCCGCAAACGAATTTTCTAAAAACATTATGTCGGAGCTTAAAGAACTCGGTATGCCTAAGGCGTATTTTTCGGTTAAATTTTCCGATATTCCCTCTGCAGAAGACATGAACGAATGCCCGACCGCGGACGGACTCGACGCCGTCGAATTTATGTTTTCGGCTAACCTCGGTGAGCCGGAAAAACCGCTTGCGAAGATTGTTTCCGGCGGCGAAATATCCCGTTTTATGCTTGCCGTAAGGACGCAGACTGCGAAAGCGCAGAGCATTCCCACGTTTATTTTCGACGAAATCGATTCCGGCATCAGCGGAGAGATTGCCAACGTAGTGGCAAAGAAATTCGCGAAAATAGCTTTGGATAAACAAATTCTTGCGATTACCCATCTGCCGCAAATAGCGTGTATGGCGGATAATTCGTTACTTATAAAAAAGATAGAGGAAAACGGAAAAACGAAGACCGTGGTTATAAATCTGCCGGAAAAAGAGAGGATAAGAGAGATTACGCGTCTTGTCGGCGGAAGTATGGAGAGCAAAGCCGCCGTAGAACATGCCGCGGAGATGATACGCCGCGCGGAAGAGTATAAAAAATCTCTGTAAACAGATTTGATTTTTTTAATATCTGAAAAGGAATCTCGAATTTTAACCGGGGTTCCTTTCGTCTTTTTAAATCCTTATTCTTCCGCTATTTCCGAATTTTGTAAATTTCAAGTCAAATCAACGTAAAACGAATTGTGTTTTCGCCGTAAAACGTTGACTTTTTCGTTGGATTATAATAAAATATACATGTAGAGATATATACATAGGAGGTTTACGGCATTTTTGCCGCAAACAAGGAAATAAATTTTATGAAACTTGACAGAATTATTGCGGTCAGAAACAATAAAACGGTATATCGCGACGGCGATCTGTGCCTTAAAGTTTTTGACAATACCTATTCCAAGGCTCAGGTTCTGAACGAAGCTTTAAATCATGCTTTGGTCGAGCAAACCGGGCTTAATATTCCGAAGCTTCACGAAGTAACCGTCATAGACGGTAAATGGGCGATTATAACCGATTTTATAAAAGGAAAAACTCTTGACCGTCTTATATCGGAAAATCCCGATAAAAAAGACGAGTATATGGACTTTTTTGTAAATCTTCAACTCGAAGTTCTATCGAAAAGATGCCCGTTGCTTACGAAGAACAAAGATAAAATGATAAGAAAAATAGGGGAGTCAAATCTTGACGCGACGACGCGTTACGAGCTGTATACCCGCCTCGACACGATGCCTAAGCACAACAAGCTCTGCCACGGCGATTTCAATCCGTCGAATATAATCGTTTCCGACGACGGTAAATCGTATATACTCGATTGGTCGCACGCCACTCAGGGCAACTCGTCGGCAGACGTCGCGAGGACGTATCTTTTGCTTTATATCGGCTACGGAAAGGACGACGCGGAAAAATACCTTGATTTGTTCTGCGATAAGAGCCATATAGATAAGCATTACATCAAGAAATGGTTGCCGATCGTAGCCGCCGCTCAGACGGTTACGTGTAATAAATCGGAACTCGATTTTCTGCTTTCGTGGGTTAACGTGGTAGATTTCGAATAAATTTTTTGATTCTTTAGCGTAATCGGCTTTACCGTAATTCGCGATAAGAAATACTTATGATTTAAGGAGAAAAATGATGAAAGTAACTGTTTGTATCGGATCCTCGTGTCACATTAAAGGTTCGAGAATTGTTGTTGAAAAACTTCAGCAATTCATAAACGAAGAGGGACTCGGAGACAAGGTTCAACTCGACGGAACGTTTTGCATGGATAAATGTCAACTCGGCGTGTGCGTTACGGTTGACGATAAATTCTATTCCGTGACTCCCGAAAACGTAAGAGACTTTTTCGAAAAGGAAATCAGGGAGAAAATTGCCTGATGATTTTTATAGAAGTATGCGTCGGAAGTTCTTGCCATATTAAAGGTTCACCGAGAATTGTCGAATTACTACAGGATAAAATCAAACAGAATCAATTAGAGGACGAAATCGTTCTCGTCGGCGCTTTTTGTTCGGGCAGGTGCAACCGCGTTGGCGTAACCGTCACCGTTGACAATCAGGCATACGTCGGAATTACCCCTGAAGGCTTCGGTGAATTTTGGGAAAGAATCATTTTACCCGCCGTTGAAAAGGCGAAGGGAGCGTAAAAGTGTCCGAATATTTGACTTTAAAAAAAGCAAATTGCAAAAACTGTTATAAATGTATAAGACATTGCCCCGTTAAATCCATACGTTTTTCGGGTAATCAGGCACATATTATCGGAAACGAATGCATACTCTGCGGGCAGTGTTTCGTAGTTTGCCCCCAGAACGCAAAACAAATAGTAGGGGAAACGGAAAAAGTAAAAGTGTTCCTTCAGTCGGGCGCGCCCGTATACGCGAGCGTAGCTCCGTCTTTTATTGCAAATTACGAAGGAATCGGCATAAACGCTATAGCAAAAGCGTTAAAGAAACTCGGCTTTGCCGGCGCGGAGGAGACCGCCGTCGGCGCGACGATCGTTAAAACGGAATACGAAAAAATGCTTGCGGACGGCTCGAAAGATTTGGTTATATCTTCATGCTGTCACTCGGTAAATCTTCTTATTCAAAAATATTTCCCTACGCTTTTGCCGTATCTTGCGGATATTATTTCGCCTATGCAGGCGCACTGCTCGGAAATAAAAAAGAATCACCCGGGCGCAAAAACCGTTTTTATCGGTCCGTGCGTAGCCAAAAAAGACGAAGCTATGTATTACGAGGGAATGGTTGACGCCGTTCTTACGTTCGAAGAGCTTACCGAATGGCTTAAAAAGGAAAAAATAGAGCTTGAACCCGATCCCGACCAAACGGAAAACAGCAGAGCTCGTTTTTTTCCGACGTCGGGCGGAATTTTAAAGACGATGAACAAGGACGAACAGCGTTACACGTATCTTTCCGTCGACGGTTTGGAAAACTGCATCGCGGCGTTAAAAGATATAGAAAACGGCGAAACGCATAAATGTTTCATTGAAATGTCCGCTTGCGCGGGCAGCTGCGTCGGCGGTCCGGTAATGGAAAAGTACTCCCGTTCTCCGGTTGCCGATTATAAGTTCGTTTCGCAATATGCCGGGAAAAAGGATTTTGAAGTAAAACAACCTGACTCTCTCGAACTCAAAAAGCGTTTCGAGCCGATAGAGAGAAGATACGGAATTCCGCTTGAAAGCGAAATTAAAGAGATACTTAAAAAAATGGGCAAAAACAAGCCGGAAGACGAGCTTAACTGCGGTTCTTGCGGATACGACACGTGCAGAGAAAAAGCCATTGCCATTTATCACGGCAAAGCCGAAATATCGATGTGTCTTCCGTATTTAAAAGAAAAAGCCGAAAGCTTTTCCGACTGTATCGTATCGAACACGCCGAACGCGCTTATCGTTGTAAACGACGCGCTCGAGGTTCAGCAAATAAACCCCGCGGCGCGCAAGATTTTAAATATAAGATATTCTTCGGACGTGCTCGGAGATCAACTCGTCAGCATTCTCGATCCGAAATATTTTTTGGAAGTTCTCCGCACGAAGAAGAGTATCAAAAACCAGAGAACGTATCTTGCCGAATACGACAAGTATGTTGAACAGACGATTATATATGACGCGACCTATCATATGCTCGTATGCATAATGAGAGATATAACCGATCACGAAAAAGAGCGCGAAAAGAGGGAAAATTTGAGGAATCAAACAATCGAAACGGCGGATAACGTCGTCGATAAACAGATGAGAATCGTGCAGGAAATAGCTTCTCTTCTGGGTGAAACGGCAGCCGAAACGAAGATTGCTTTGACAAAATTAAAGGAGAGCATTTCCGATGAATAACCTTTGCGCGGACATCGGCTACAAGAGTATAAATCACGCCGGCGAGCAGCTTTGCGGAGATCATATCGACGTGGTTCAACGCGACGACGATTCGACGATCGTAGTTTTGGCGGACGGACTCGGCAGCGGTGTTAAAGCAAGCATTCTTTCTACGCTTACAAGCAAAATAATTTCTACGATGATGTCGGAAGGGCTTTCTATTTCCGACTGCGTGGAAACCATTGCGAAGACGCTTCCCATTTGTTCCGTAAGAGGCGTTGCATATTCCACTTTTACGATTATGCACCTTGTCGAAAACAAGGAAATGGAACTGATTCAGTACGACAATCCGTTGACTATTTTAATCCGTAACGGCGAGAATTTCGACTATCCGATGACGGAAATGAATATCGACGGAAAGAAGATATATCATTCGATGATAAAATTGCAGGAGGGGGACGTTTTCGTTGCGATGAGCGATGGTTGTCCTCACGCCGGGGTAGGTCTTGCGTATAATTTCGGCTGGAAGAGAGACGATATTATCGATTTCATGAAAACCGTTGTTGCGGGCGAATACGCGGCAAAAACTATGTCTACGATTTTGCTCGACGAGGTAAATAAATTGTACGATAATCGTCCGGGCGACGACGCGACCGCTTGCGTCGTAAAAATTCGTCGACGCGAGCCTATGAACGTTTTGTTCGGTCCGCCGAGAAATCGAGACGACGCAAACAGAATGATGGCTTTGTTCTTTGCAAAAGAGGGCAAACACATCGTATGTGGAGGGACAACCTCGACGATCGCCGCGCAATATCTCGGGAAAAAACTCGAAGTAGACGTCAATTTCGTTCGTTCGGATATTCCTCCGATTGCAAAAATCGAGGGAGTGGATCTGGTTACGGAGGGCGTTATCACGATGAACCGTGTAGTGGAATACGCGAAGGACGTTCTCGGGGAAAACAAACTGTACGAAAAATGGAGTTACGGACACGACGGAGCCTCTCTGATATGCCAGATGTTGTTCGAGGAAGCCACGGATATATCTTTTTTCGTGGGCAGAGCGATAAACCCGGCGCATCAGAACCCCGATTTGCCTATAAATTTCAATATAAAGATGAACCTCGTGGGAGATTTGTCCGATTGTTTGAAACAAATGGGGAAACGCGTCAAAGTAAGTTATTTTTAAAAGATAAAATCGGATAAAAATTTTTACACATATAAAAAATCGGAGCAGATATGAGAAAATTCGATACCAAAGTTCAACATTTGAAATATAAAGTTCTGCGCGAAGTCGCAAGACAGGCATGGAACGATACTCTTCAGGATAACCTTCTCGACATACCGAAGATTATCGTACCGGGAAAAGTCCCCACGATGAGATGTTGCGTTTATAAAGAACGCGCGATACTCGGAGAAAGGGTAAAACTCGCTATGGGCGGCAACAAACAGAACCCCAACCCGATCGAAGTTATCGATATTGCGTGCGACGAGTGCCCGATGGGCGGTTACGAAGTAACCAACGCGTGCAGAGGGTGTCTCGCTCACCGTTGCGAGGACGTTTGCAAATTCGGTGCTCTTAAGTTTGACGAAAACCACGTTGCGTCAATAGATAAAACTAAGTGTAAGGAGTGCGGCGCATGTTCTAAGGTCTGCCCGTACAGCGCGATTCAAAACTTTAAACGCCCGTGCGAAACGGCGTGCAAAGTTAAAGCTATTTATATGGGCGAAGATAAGCAGGCTTGCATAAACAATTCAAAGTGTATTTCCTGCGGCGCGTGCGTTTACGCTTGCCCCTTCGGCGCAATCAACGATAAGTCTTACATTCTAAACGTTATCGATATGCTTAAAGGCAGCCACGGCAATAAAGACTACAAAATTTATGCAATCGTCGCGCCGTCTATCTCAAGTCAGTTTACTTACGCAAAGCTCGGTCAGGTTATCACCGGTATGAAAAAACTCGGTTTCCGCACGGTTATCGAGGCCGCTCTCGGCGCGGATATGGTCGCACAGGCTGAATCCAAAGAACTTGTAGAAAAAGGATTTTTAACGAGCTCCTGCTGCCCTGCGTTCGTGGATTTCGTAAATAAGAATTTCCCCGATTTAAAGCAGTACGTTTCGCATAATCTTTCGCCTATGGCTACGATATGTAAGTACATAAAAGAGAAAGAGCAGAACTGCAAAACGGTGTTTATAGGACCTTGCACGGCGAAAAAAGCCGAAGCTCAGAAAGACAACGTTAAACCATACGTTGACGCCGTTCTTACTTTCGAAGAACTTCAGGCGCTCTTCGACAGCAGGGATATAGATATAACTACTCTCGAAGAAGGCGTTTTGGACAACGCTTCTTATTACGGACGAATTTTCGCCCGCTGCGGCGGTCTTTCCGACGCAGTGGCTGAGGGAATTAAGGAGCAGAATCTCGAGTTCGACGTAAAACCTTGCGCATGCAACGGAATAGAACAATGCAAGATTGTACTGCTTCAGAAAAAGATCGGAAAATTGCAGGCTAACTTCATAGAGGGTATGGCATGCGTAGGCGGCTGTATAGGGGGCGCGGGTTGCCTTACTCACGGAGAGAAAAACAAGGACGAAGTCGACAAATACGGCAGGGAGGCTTTGGAAAAGACTATTTTGGACTCTCTCAGTCAGCTTAAGTAATACTTACGTAATTTTATAATATGCTATTTACCGTGCGCCGCCGGAATTATCCGCGCGGCGTATTCTTGTCTGAAAATATATATAACGAAATCACGAGGAAACTTAAATAACAATTTCATTCTCCGTAAAAAATGAAAAAACTCGTAAAAAAAAGGAAAGAGGCATTCCTTTGTTAGTTACTCTTGGGGAATTTGAGAAAATCAAAAAACAGCAAATAGCGAGTTCGTAAAGGAGTCCGAAATTATCATCGGACTCTTCTCTTTTATTAGCCTAAAATATATTTCAGATCACCATTTTTGTAGGTTTGTCAAACATATAAGACAGATTTTGGAAAAAAATTAATTATGTATAAGTCTAAGATTTAAGTAACAAGAAAATAGAAATAGAGTTCGAGTGCGGAATAACCGTAAGATATCGGTTCAACCGAACTTCGTACCAACGTAAAGATTACGACGGGCGAATATATCAAGAGCCTGTTTGAAGATAAAACGGGCGAAAATTACAATAAAGATGGTAGTTAAGTGGTAAAAACCAAAAGAAATAGCATTTTACGAACGCTGTTGTGTGCCGTGGTCGCGCTGTGTTTTGCGGTAGTGTTGTCAAGTCTGTTTGCAAACGGCACGACGGCGTATGCGGCGGCAGTAACTACGCCTAAATATGCGATACCCATTACATATTCGACGTGGTATAGCAGTAATGGCGGTAAATCGATAACGGGCGGAGGAACAGCATTTAGTTTTTCTGCAAGAATCGGACAGTTTAATTCTTCAACGTATTCGGTTTCATTGTAGCGATCACCTGTTTTTAAGCATAGAAAAAGCCGGGCGATTAAGCGGAGTTGTTATAAAGTGCAAATTCTGTTGCCATTGAGAATATCAACGAAAAGGTTAAACCCGCAGCGAAAAAAAGTATCGTAGAAATAAAAAAGAGCCAAACTCTGATTCGAGCCTGACTCTTCAATAAAAATTCGATTTTTAAGTACTTATTTTCGCGATGAAGTTGATATTCTCGCTGTCTTGTGATACAAACCACAGACGAAAGGCAATTAAAATATGGAAATTAAACTAACTGTAAATAAAAAAGTTAAGCATTAAATCAACGCTTAACCGTAAATCGTATATAAAATAATAGCGTGGGTTCAAATCCCGTTTGCTACTCGGTAGAGATTTGAACCCGTATTTTGAACATAAAAAAATGAACCCGAACTTTAACCTTTTTACGGGTTCAGTTGGGTTCATCTTGGCGGAGAAGGAGGGATTTGAACCCTCGCTACGGTTTTGCCATACTACTCCCTTAGCAGGGGAGCCCCTTCGGCCTCTTGGGTACTTCTCCGTACTTTTATATATTATCATATTTTTACGCTTAGGTCAACTTTTTTTAATCGGTTTTGTCTTACTTTTTATTTATTTTTTTAAAAATTTTCGGCGCGGAAGTCGATAAGACTTCCGCGCCGATTGAGTTTTCTCTTAAAGTTATTCCTTGTCGCTGTAATCGTCGCAGCAAGTGCAGCCCTCGCTGCCGCAGGTTATCTTGACGGTATCAAGACAACAGTTTCTGCCCTCAACGTTGTGAGAACAAGTGCAAACGTCGCATCTGATTTTGTCGTTACACTTAAACATTACGATATGCCTCCTTCTTTTTCGGATTTTCCGCACCGGACGCGTATTCTCGGTTTTACCGACGCGCTTAATGCTCTCCGGATATTATTATCGCCCTTAATCGGTTTTTAATGCGAGCAAATCGTTAATTTCTTTACATCTTTTAATAAAAATTTTGTCGTTATACGGCACTTTTACGAGTTTATAATCGACGCTGCCTTGCGTAATATCCACGACCCCTACCCTTGCAAAGCCTTCTTCGAGTAAATTGCCGAGCGTGCCGAAATTAAGGTAATACTTGTTGCCAATCTCGGTAAACGACCCCGTATGTTCGTGTCCGAACAAAAACACGTCGCCCGTTTCGCCGTTAAAAAGTTGCTTTATCTGCTCCTCGGTAGGTAAATAAATAAGTTCTTTAAACCTGCCGCCCCTTTTCGGATAATGAAAGCACACCACGCGCAAACCTTCCGCAGTGAACCTGTATTCCTTTTTCAGTCCGCTTAAAAACTCTTTGGAATTAGTAGACAATACCCTTTGCTGCCACTTAAACCCTTTAAGCCTTACGTCCTCTTTTGAAAACTTTTCGAGATCGGCAAGCACTATAAAGTCGTGATTGCCGCAAACGCAAGTTATATCCTTTCGCGATTTTATAAGTTGAACTGTTTCCTCGGGGTATGCGCCGTTGCCGACTATATCGCCGAGACACACGATTTTATCGGGTTTAATTCTGTCGATTTCCGCAAGTGCGGCGCGAAGGGCGAACACGTTTGAGTGAATATCGGTAATAACGCAGATTTTCATATAATATCGCCCTCCTTTCGTCGATTATACACTAAAAAGCAATAAAAAATCAAGCAAAATGCCGCCGATTTTTAAAAATCGGCGGCATTTTTTATTATCTTTGTTCGATCATACTCTTTACTTTCATAAGTCGCGTAGTGGCTGCCCTTTCGTTTTCGTCGAGTTTGCTCTTGATATAGGCGATAGTTTCCTCGATTTGCGGAATCATAATATACTCGAGCGCGTTTACGCGGCGTTTATTACGTTCAATCTCGGTAGCGAGCATAGCCGCCGTTTTTTCGATTTCGGCAAGTTTCAGAAGATCGCCGACGAGCGCGCTTATCTTTTTTACCGAATAATCCGCCTCGGAAGTAAGTTCGGCAAAAGCGTAGGGATAATCCTCGTCCGAAGTACTCTCGGAAACGGTTATCTTCGGCACTACCACGCCCATTACGTCGGTTTCGGAAAATTCCGCGTTTACGGTAGACACGGGCAAGGAAAACGCCTTGTAAAAATCTTCCGCGGGCGCGGTCGAACGAGCGAATGCGAACGCGCCGAGGCAATCTTTGAGTTGCCCCTCGAGTTCGGAACGCAAACGCTTGTTTTCGCGAATTATCACGGAAAAGCGGCGAATCATTTCGTCCGACTTATCTTTTAATAATTTATGCCCCCTAGTCGCGGTGGAAAGTCTTGCTTTTAACTTTTTAAGTTCCATTCGCGTGGGGTTGACGTTAAGTCTAGCCATTACGCCCCCAAATACTTGTCAAGGTACTTTTCTTTTATACGTTTAAGTTCGGAACGCGGCAAAATTTTCAACAATTTCCAGCCCGTATCGAGCGTTTCCTCGATAGACCTATCCTTATCGAAACCTTGCGCGACGTATTCTTTTTCAAACTGCTCGGCAAACTTTGCGTAGAGTTTATCGGTTGCCGAAAGCGCGCTGTCGCCCAAAATGGCGGAAAGTTCTTTACACTCTTTTCCCTTAGCGTAAGCGGAGAAAAGTTGGTTCATGGTATCGGCGTGATCTTCTCTCGTCTTATTCTCGCCTATGCCCTTGTCTTTAAGTCTTGAAAGCGACGGAAGTACGTCTATAGGAGGATTAACGCCCTTTTTATACAACTCTCTCGACAAAATTATCTGTCCCTCGGTTATATAACCCGTAAGGTCGGGAATGGGGTGAGTTTTATCGTCCTCGGGCATAGTAAGGATAGGAATCTGCGTTATAGACCCCTGCTTACCGCGAATCCTGCCCGCGCGCTCGTACATAGTGGCGAGGTCGGTATAGAGATAGCCGGGGTAGCCGCGTCTGCCGGGAACTTCCTTTCTTGCGGCGGAAACCTCACGCAAAGCCTCGGCATAGTTGGTAATGTCGGTCATAATAACGAGTACGTGCATACCCTTTTCAAACGCGAGATACTCGGCGCAGGTAAGAGCCATACGCGGGGTCGCTATACGCTCGATTGCGGGGTCGTTGGCAAGGTTGGTGAAAAGCACCGTCCTCTCTATCGCGCCCGTCTTTTTAAAGTCGTTTACGAAGTATTGCGCCTCCTCGAAAGTGATACCTATTGCGGCGAACACTACGGCGAACTTTTCGTCTTTACCGCGTACTTTTGCCTGACGCGCTATCTGCGCGGCGAGTTCGGCGTGCGGAAGTCCGCTCATCGAGAATATGGGCAGTTTTTGACCCCTTACGAGGGTGTTAAGACCGTCTATTGCGGAAACGCCCGTCTGAATAAATTCGTCGGGATAGTCGCGCGCGGCGGGGTTTATAGGCTCGCCGTTTACGTCCATGCGCTTATCTGGAATAATGGGCGCGCCGCCGTCGCGGGGGTTACCCATACCGTCGAAAACTCTGCCGAGCATATCCTCGGACAAATCGAGCGACAGACTTCTGCCTAAAAACTTGGCTTTGGAGGTGGATATTTTAAGTCCCTGCGTATTCTCGAAAAGTTGCACCACGGCTTTATCGTCTTTTACTTCGAGTACCTTGCCGCGACGGATGCTGCCGTCCTCCTGCACGACTTCTACGAGTTCGTCGTATTTAACGCCGTCCACACCCTCTACGAGCATAAGCGGTCCGACGATTTCTTTTATGGTTTTATATTCCTTATACATCGCTTTCTCCTTCGCGGTAAAGCGCCTTCATTTCTCTTTCGAGTTGCGCGCTTATTTCGTCAAGCGTGTTTATCGCGCTTTCCTCTATATATTTCGCTCTGCCTATGCGTTCTTTGGACGGGAGCGCGAGAATATCGTCGAGTTCGGCGTAATTATCCACCGCCTCCACTCCGAGGTCGTGAAATTTTTTGATGAGTTTGAGCATTCTGTACTGCTTATCGAGCGAAGTGTAAGTATCTACCTCGTGGAAAGCGTTCTGATGCAGATAGTCCTCGCGGATCATTTTAGCCGTTTCGAGGGTCATTCTGTCTTTATATGAAAGCGCGTCCACGCCGACGAGCCTTACTATTTCGTCGAGGTTAGCCTCTTCCTGCAGGATATTCATAACGAACGCGCGGAGCGCGGGGAAATCCTGTCCCACGTGTTTTTCGTACCATTCCGACATACGGTCGGCGTAAAGCGAATAACTTATTAACCAGTCTATCGCGGGGAAGTGGCGTTTATACGCGAGCGACGCAGACAAGCCCCAGAACACTTTGACTATTCTTAAAGTAGCCTGCGCTACGGGTTCGGAAAGGTCGCCGCCCGGAGGAGATACCGCGCCGATTGCGGATACCGAACCGAGTACGTTTTCGCTGCCTAAAACTTTGACTATACCCGCTCTTTCGTAAAATTCCGCCAGACGGGACGCAAGATACGCAGGGTAACCTTCGTCGCCGGGCATTTCTTCGAGTCTGCCGCTCATTTCGCGCAAAGCCTCCGCCCAACGCGAAGTCGAGTCCGCCATTATAGCCACGCTGTAACCCATATCTCTGAAATATTCGGCTATGGTGATACCCGTATAAATGGACGCCTCACGCGCGGCGACGGGCATATCCGAAGTGTTGGCTATAAGCACCGTTCTCTTCATAAGCGGTTCGCCCGTGGCGGGGTCTTTAAGTTCGGGGAATTCGTTCAAAACGTCGGTCATTTCGTTTCCGCGTTCGCCGCAGCCGACGTAGACTATAATCTGTGCGTCCGCCCATTTGGCGAGTTGGTGCTGAACGACGGTCTTGCCGCTGCCGAACGGACCGGGAACTGCCGCCACGCCGCCTTTCGCTATGGGAAAGAGCGTATCTATAACCCTCTGCCCCGTAACCATGGGCATATCGGGGGTTTGTTTTTCCTTATACGGTCTTGCCTTTCTTACAGGCCAGCGCGTAAGCATGCAAAGGCTTTTTACCTCGCCGCTTTCGGTCTTTACTTCGGCGACGGTTTGCGTAATATTGAATTCGCCCTCGTTTACGGCGGTAAGTTTGCCTTTTACGCCGTAAGGAACGAGTATTTTATGTTTTACGATAGGCGTTTCGTCAACCACGCCCAGAACGTCGCCGCTCTCAACGTAGTCGCCGACTTTTTTGGTCGGCTTGAACGCCCATAATTTTTCTCTGTCTATATGGTCTACTTTAAGTCCGCGCGTAATGCGGTCGCCGTATAGTTGAACGATTTTTTCGAGCGGTCTTTGAATACCGTCGTAAATGCCGCCTATAAGCCCGGGGGCGAGTTCTACGGAGAGCGGTTCGCCCGTGGAAATTACTTTGTCGCCGACGCCCAGACCCGAAGTTTCTTCGTAAACCTGAATGGACGCGCGGTCGCGACGAAGTTCTATAACTTCGCCTATAAGTTCTTTTTCGCCGACTTTAACCACGTCGTAGACTTTTACGTCGGACATATTTTCCGCCACTATAAGCGGACCGGATACTTTTACTATTCTACCTTCCATTTTAATCCTCGTCAGTTGCGTTGACTTAACACGTCTATGCCGAGTACCCTCTCGGATTCCTCTTTAAGTTTCTTGGCGGCGTACTCGCTGTTTCCGTTTGCATCGGGAACGGTAACCACCACGGGGTAAGGTTTTTCGAGCGTTCTTTCGATAAGGTCGGAAAGGACTTCCGCCAGATCGTCCGCAACGAAAATAACCGAATATTTTTTAGCGAGTTTTTTAAACGTTTCTCTCGCCTTTTCCGCGTCGCGTTCGTAATAAGCGTCAACGCCCGCGGCTTTAAACGCAAGCGCGCTTTCGCCGCTCGCCATCATTGCAAGTTTACTCGCCATATACTTCTCTCAACCTCCCCGTTATAAGCGACGACGGAGCCGACGCGAGTTTGCCCGACAT
This sequence comes from Christensenellaceae bacterium, assembly GCA_022768945.1. Classification (GTDB taxonomy): domain Bacteria; phylum Bacillota; class Clostridia; order Christensenellales; family Borkfalkiaceae; genus RGIG3732. Next base: position 90,950 of record JALEKY010000003.1, read on the forward strand.
AACCGTTCTTACGTTTTTGAGTTCGGCGTTTTTATAGAGATAATATACTAGCATAGGCGTTACGCCCGTAATCTCGTATTTTTTACCCGCTATTTTTTTAAGGGGATAATCGTCGGCGAGTTTTTCGAGTTTCGTAAAAGGCTCGCCGTTTTCTTTCGCCTTTAAGCACTCTTCTATAATACCGTAGTAAGGCGTAAACAAAAACGCGTTACGGGTACGCGAAGAGTCTCTATATAAAATCGCGGCGAGTTTTTCTTTTTTTATCTTACCGCCGGGAATAAACTGTTCTTCGGCGGTCGTTTTATCTTTCGCACGGAAATACGCCGAAACGTTTTTACAGTCGATTTCGGTGCGGATAAAGCCGCGTATAACGCGGTTTTTAATAGTTTTAAGCATTGCCGCGTATTTGCCTTTTACGGTTATAAGCGACAGGGTTTTACCCGTGGGCGAATTTTTGCACGCCTCTTTAAGCGCGATTGCCGTTGCCGACAAATAATCGGGCAAAACGACCTTTTCGCCGCCGAAGTACTTTTCTAAAAGTTCCGTACTCGTTTCGCCGTCGGGAGAATACGCCGCGTCGTCCGCGCCGAGCAGAACTTTTCTTGCCGCCGCGTCGAGATTGAAAAAATCTCCGCCGAGATAGCAATACGCTATAAGCCCTTTACTCGGCGAATACTCGCGCAAAAACGCGCGAAGTTTTTCGCGTTCCTTATCTACGAGTTTCTCGTACTCGCCCGCACCGCTTATTTCCGCCCCCTCGCCGAAACCGCTGCTTTTCAACACCGAAAGCGCGTCCTCGGGCGA
>JALEKY010000018.1 GCA_022768945.1 Christensenellaceae bacterium
TACGTTATCTTCGTAAAGTTTACGGATAATTCTGCCGATTTCTTCTTGCCTTTCGGAAAGCCGTTTTAATTCGGCTTTCGTTTTAGCCTGAAACTTTACCGTTTCTCTTTTAGAACCTGACAAATATTCGTCCGTAAATTCCTTTTCGTGAAGAAAAACGTACTCGCATACTTTTTGCAAATCGTTTTTTACGATCGTTTCAAGATCCGATACCAGAATCCTATGGCAACTGCACAATCCTTTCTTTTTCTTGCGATAGGTCGCACAGGAAAAATTGTCCATTTTTCTGTTGCGTGCCACGCGCTGAATCGTCAGATGATTGCCGCAGTCAGCGCAGTATAAAAGTCCCGAAAACATATTCGGCTCATTGTATTTCGTGCGGGCGCGTTCACTCCTGCGCCGCTCTGCATCTACCCTCCAGACAATCGATTACATCGTAAGTAACAAGGTCTTCGACGCCCGTTGCGATGTCAAGATCGTTAAGTCCCGCATCAAGGTCGAAAACGAGCGAACACTTGCCGATACACGCAAGTTTTATCGCGAGATTTGCGGCGACCGTAGTTTTGCCGACTCAGCCCTTACCGGACGTAACAACTATTTTCTTGCCATTTGGATTACCGGGTTACAGATGTTTTTTTATCGCTTTATAAACCTGATCCGAGCAAAGTTCTATTCCTCTTTCGTTCAGATGAATAAGATCGTCGTCGCGGATAACTTCTTCCTTCACCGGGTAAACAAGCCCGTATAAGTCGTTTATCGCGATATTTCTCGCTTTAAGCAACGGCACGATCGCGTCGTTTAACCGCTTTACGTCTTCGGCGGTCTGATAGGGATAATTATTCCTTACAGGCGTGGTCGTTGCAAAAATAACGTTCGGCGTAATCCTTAAAAGAACGTCCGCTATACGCAGCATATTTTCGCAATATTCTTCGGTAGGCGTAAACTGTCCGTCGCCGAAAAGATCTGAAACATCCCACAATCCGTTGTTCCAGTGAATTACGTCACTCCCCTCGATCTGATCTTTATAGTCGAAAAGCATACGTAAAGTATATTTTGAAAACCTACAGTTTTCTTCGGGCTGAAAAACATCTATACCTTCTTTATTCAACGCCGCGGCAACCGTTTTGCCGTATCCTATCATACGAATGGAATCACCTAAAAGCGTAACTTTTTTCATGCTATTTCCTCTCTAATTTTATTCCTACGACGTATGTTTCTCCGTCGAATGTATATGGAGTTCCGCCGTTTCCGCTTGCACAGTATAAATATATCGGTTCGCCGTTTTCGTCAAACAATATCGACGGGCGTTCCAAATAAATGCGCTCAAACTTTTCCCGAATTAAATCAAACGGATAATTTTATCATCTCAAATCCGAAAACCGTAAGCGAAATCTTTTCGTCTTTTATTCTTAACTTTTTATCGCCCGACAATCTCTTTGCGCCTACGCATGCGCGGGCAGAAATCGTAACCGTTCTCCCGATCTTTTCGTAAGCAGGATCGAGATTGACAAGACTTATATAAACGTCGTTTTTATCCTCGAAAATCACGCTTTCTATAAGTTTACTTGCGGAAATTTCGTATTTCGGTTTAACGTTTGCGAGAACGATTCTGCCGAAAACATCCTTAAAATTCATTCTTTCGTCGTTTTCGATAAGCGCAGCAGTCCATATAACTTTGCCCTTCCCGTAGTGCGCTTCGACCACGGCAGGAATATCGGTCTTTTTCGCGGGCGGGTTTGAATGAATGGACGCGAAAGTCCGGTTATTATCGGGGTCGGTATAAGGCAAAACGATATGCGCCTTAACGTTTCCGTCTATTCTGTAAATCGGCAGTTTGTATGTTATCGGCAAGGGATATTTTTCGTTGAATTCGCCGAAAATCTCTTTATATTCGCCGTCGGGCGCAATATACGCCTGAACCTCGTTATATCCTTTATATACATGCGGGAACTTGCTGTCGCCGAAAGTGAAGCCGACAAATTCCGCGCCGAAAAACTCTTTCATCAGCCTTGAATCGCTTTTGCCCGACAAATAAAGCGTACCGCCGTTTTTAACGTATTCGACGAATTTAAGCGGTTCGTCGTTAAAAAAATCTTGCAGGCACGGCGCGATTATCATCCGATATTTTCCGAGATTTTCCAAATTTCCGTTTGCTACCACCGCGGTTGCGATATGTTTTTCAACAAGCGTTTTATGGGCGTTTACCGCGCAAAGTTTATTGTACGTTTTTGCATATGGTTCTTCAAACATGGTCTTGCTGTCGAAATATACGGCTACGTCGGCATACAGCTCGCCTTTGTCCATATATTTTTCATACGGCATTTGATTTTCAAAGGCTTTGCCAACCCTTTCGTAGACTCTTTCGTCAAGCGTGCCGTCGGGGTTTATCGCGTCTATATCGAGCGTTGCACCGTGGTGCGCACACGTAAGCATTATCTCCGCATCGAGCATTTCCTGCGGTTTGATTATGGTATGCTCCCTCAGATTCTTGTTGCACCGACAGGTCATATACTCGAACGGTTGATTTTTTGTTATACCGTAATAGTATTTAGCGGTGAACGAATGGCTGTAAAGATCGCCGTACAGATCGCCGCCGGTAAACTCACACTCGGCGTTTATGCCCTCGGTAGAACCGCCCAGCCAATCGCAGCCGATGACCGCGGCAAAGTTGAACTCAACGGTAGTTTTGGGCATAACGGCTTTGGATAGTTTTTTAACGTATTTTACGAAATCTACCATCCAATCCTGACGCTTTTTTACATAGAGCAGCCAATTATCGTCCGTCCAATCTTCTTTTTCGGGCAAATCCCTGCCCGTTTCCTTTTTATATCTTTTTTCGCACGATTCGCAGCGGCATGCAACCTCCCAATAAGGCATATCGTAGAATATTCCGTCAAGATCGGTAAAATACGTCGCAAGTTCGGCAACGTTTTCTTTAACGAATTTTCTGTACCCGGCGTTGTTCGGACAGCAAAGCCCATACCTTTGACCTTTATCGCGCCACGTCGAACCGTCGGCGTATCGCATTTCCCAATCGGGGTGCATATCCGCCGCCACGTTGTTGAATATAAGGCTGTAATAACCGACGACTTTCAGCCCGTCTTTTTTACAAAGACTTATAAGTTTTTTTACGCCGTTATTTTCGCCCGTCATTTTTGCGTGCGTTTTAGCAACGGTCGTAGGATAATTGCACAAACCCGTGTGCGATTGCAGATAAATCATCGGACTTTGTATATGCGCTTTCTTCAGGCAAGCAAAATACTTTTCCGCGTCGAACGCCGAAAGATATTCGCTTTTGTCGTCCGCAATATGCATGTCCGTAAGTTGTCTTCTGTAAATTCCTTTATACCATTTCATCATCTTGTCGATTTGCGGTTTTCAGCCGCCGAACGCGTACTTGATTTTGTATTGCCTTTTTTCGCCGGGCGCAAGCGTGCGCATCTTAAAATCGTCGAATCTCGTAAGCGACGGCTCTATGCCCAGCGCGTAATCGCCGCTTATCATGCTCTTCCACTGTAACAAAACGGGAAAATCTTCGACGTTGTATAAGACTTTTACACGCGTTTCCAACTCTTCGTTTGTAAGCGTCGCCTCGCCCTTTTTAAGCGTATTGTAATTTTCAGAATTTGAGATCGGGGTTTTCCGCAAAATGCTTGAGCATTACGATATTTTCCGTCTTGCTCCCGTTGGTTATCGTTATTCCTTTTTTCGCCGCCTTTTCGGTTACGAAAAATTCGTCGTTTGTAAGTTCGCCGTATCTTATGAGCGTGGGCGTTTCGATATCCCATTTGCCGAATTTGCCGTGACCTTCTATAAGAATAAAGCCGTAAGCCGCACTATCTTTTACCGTTACCGTCTGCCCGGGGTAAACGGTGAGCCTTTTTGCGCAGGCAAGTTTTGATTTATAGCAAATCCATTCTTCTTTATGTTTATCGTCCTCTTTATCAACTATCGGACGCATAAAACGATGCTCTTTGAACTTGGGATCGACGTTGGCCTCCCAGTCAATAACGTCCATAAGATAATCGAAATTACCCTTTTCTTCAGGGGGACAGTTTTTCCACAGCAAATCTTCGGGAACGCAATGTCCGCCGAGCAGAACCGACTGATACATCGCATATACGTCCGAAGCGAACTGCGGTTCGTACGTACACAGACTTGCGGGCGCGTGCAGAACTCCCGGGGGAACGTCCCAGCCCGTGTCGAGTTCTATGTTGTACGCCTGAGAATAATCGAGCAAATGGTTATCGCCTTTTGTGAAATTCTCAAGACATTTCTTTATATCTTCCTTTTTGCAGTCGGGATTAAGACCGAAAAACGTGTACGGAAACTCCGCTCCGTAATTGTTCATCTGCGCGGGGAAAAAGTACATTTCGGGCTTGCCGTCGCTACCCACTCTCTTCGCGTGTTCGTCGCGGTGATGAATGTGATGCGGAAGCGGTCCCACATTATCGAAAAATTTGGAGAACATAGGCCATTTATGATATTTGTTCCAAAGATTTTCGCCGATTATCTCGCCTTTGAGTTCGTCTACCATATCACGGAGCAAAACCTGATCCTTTCCGTCGGCTGAAACAACGTAAGAAAGCCCCTCATCCTCGGGCGTGTTCGGTCCGTTCTCCGCCCAGGTGGTGGACGCAAACCATCTTTCGTCAATTCCGCCCTTTTCAAGCCCTAAAATAATCGTCGGGGTGCAACTTAATTCTCTTGCCCGGGCGGCAAAAACTTCTTGGGACCCAGGTCGGTTTAAGTCTTAATACGCCATCGCCTTCAGTTAAAAAATCTGCTTTTTTCATGCTTTTTCCTCCGTATTTATATA
>JALEKY010000019.1 GCA_022768945.1 Christensenellaceae bacterium
GTATATGAAGATAAGTCTTCGGGCGGTGGCGAAATCACCCCGCCTGCTAAAAAGGACGGACTTTCGGGCGGCGCGATTGCGGGTATCGTAATCGGTTCGGTGCTGTTTGCCGGAATCGGCGGATTTGCTGTTCTTTGGTTCGCTGTCAAGAAAAAGAGCTTTGCAGATTTAATCGCAGCAATCAAAGCATTGTTCACCAAAAAGAAATAAGATGAAATAATAACAACGAGCCGTTCGTAGTCAATGCGAACGGCTCTATTTCTAAAAGGCGATATTTTGATTTACAGGAGCGGATATGGCTAACGAAAACAATAAAATCAAACTGCTTCTTTTGTGGGATATTTTAAGCAAAAACACCGATGAAAACCACGCAATGAACGCAGAGCGCATATTCTATGCAATAAAGCAGTACTGTTGTAAAATCGAAAGTTGACCTTGTCTAAAAAAAAGGTTTGCCCAATAATTTAGGGCAAGCCTCTTTCTACTCAATGACATGGTATTTTTGTTTCAAGGAGTTAAAAAACAGCACTCTTTGAAGTGTTATCAATACGGCGGGCATTTCCGTGCGCTTTATGATTTATACGAGAAAGGCGAACTTAGGAAGTGCCATTACAAAGCGGCGATATGGGAACGCAACAAATGGCTTGCCGAGCACTGCGATATGATGATCGTCTATATCAAGCGTGATTACGGCGGTGCGTATAAATGCTATAAGTACGCAAAGGAACTCGGGGTTCCGATTATGAACATAGCGGATAATATCAAGAATAATTACGGAAAGTAAAAGTATCGAAAGGTCGGATTTTCAAACTTTTTTCGCTTTGATATGAAAGGGATTTTTTAGTTTCAAAAAAACTCCTTTAAGGCATAATCTATGTAAACTTAGAGAAAATTTCCATATTTCAGAATAAAATAACTATTTATTTTACACTTCGTATTTGCTATTATAGTATTATGAAAAGCAGAACAGAGGAAAACGGATATTCGCTTTTGTCTGTCGGCGGTGATATTAAAAGAAGATTGCTTTTAAACGTCGACAGGCTGAACGGCGAGGAATATTCCGAAAAAAACGTTTATAAACCCGTTTCCTACGAGTGGTACGGTGACTGGGAGGGAAGGGCCTTACTTGCGGTAACTTCGCTCGGCAAGTATTTTGAAGAAATATCCGAACGCCGTGACGAGCTTTGGTCAGCCCTGGACAAACATTTGAATAAGGACGGATATTTCGGTCCGCTTATAGACGGGAAATCCGTAAACGAGCAGCAATATGCCGGGAACGGTTGGTTTTTGCGGGCGCTTTGTTTAAAATACGATATTACCGGTTCGGAAGAGATAAAAGAAAAAATCAGAAAAGCGGCTCACAATCTTTTCGTTAAATCTTCGGAAGAATTCGTTAAATATCCGATAGACTTGAACGTTGACGAACAAGGCGGAATTATCGGGCAACTTAACATAAAGTATAAGAACTGGAAAATTTCTTCGGATTCGGGTTGCCTTTACATATCCTTGGACGGGCTCGCCGAGGCGTACAGAATTTTAAAGGACGAAAACATACTTTCGGTTGTGGATCTTCTTATAAAAATGATGAACGAAACGAATCTCGGCGGCAAAAATTTTCAGTGCCACGCGTTTTTATCGGGCGTGCGCGGAATTATTAAATTCGGAGATCTGCTCGGCGAAAAATATTATGCTGTTGCCGAAAAGTTTTTCGATTACTTTGTAAAGGCGAATTTAAACGCCGTTTACGAGGGAAGCGGCACGCTCGGCAAACAGGCTCCCAGCGAAGGATGTGCCGTAATTGATTCCGAGATGATTTCTCTAAGGCTATATCTCCATACCGGCAACCCGAAATATCTTGAGTTGTACAGGAAAATAGTGGAGAACGCGCTCAGGGTAAATCAAAGGGCGAACGGTGGGTTCGGCTGCAATTATTTTACGGGGGCAACGCATCCTTATGTGGAAATATTGCCGGAGGGCAAAGAGGCGTTCTGGTGTTGCACTATGAGAGGGGCCGAAGGTCTTACCGATATTGCCGAGAATTTATATAGCGTAAACGGCGATATTGTCGAGGTGTTGCTTCCGTCTGAAAGCGAGGCTTCTTTCTTTGACGGGAAGGTAATAATAAAACAAAAAACTTCGTATCCTTTCACGGGAGAAACGAAGTTTGAAATAGAAGCCGAAAGGCCGTTTAAATTAACGGCTAAAGCGTTTTCTTCTTATGACGTTTATATCGACGGAAAACCGTATAACGGCGAATTACTTGAGATAAACGGCACTTCTTCGGTTACGCTCACTATGAATGCAAAGTTTAAAAATGACAAATTCGAAGATAAGTACAGGTTCTTCAGCGGCGACTTGCTTCTTTGTTCGGACGGTAGAGAGGAATTGTGCGGGAATTCGTCGAAAATAACCCTTTTGCCGATTGCGGACTTCAGCACTATTCCCATGGAAATGCTGGATAATGCGCGAAAGAGGATACTTTTCGATAATCCGTCTAAGATAAGGTGGTAGTGGAGTTGTAATTTTTAGGCGGCGTATTTTTCAGCTTTTTAAAGATTTTCGAAAAATACAACTGATCTGTAAAGCCTACTTTTTCGGCAACGTCTTTGATGTATCTGTTGCCCGCGTCGAGCATTTCGCAGGCGCGCTGAATGCGGAACACGTTAAGGTACTGCACGAACGTAATGCCGGTAACCTTTTTGAACAGCTGAGATGCGTAATTGTAGTTCAGCCCCATTTCGCCGGCAATATCTTTAAGGCAAAGCCCGGGATCGGCGTAGTTTTCCCGAATATATCTTATGGCTTGCAAAACGTAGGTTTCGCCGCTTGAAAGACGGGAGCTTTGCTCTTTGCAGATTGTTTCTATCATAAGAGAAAACAGATTGTAGAGATGCCCTATAACGGCAATATTCATTCCGTAGGTCATTTTGTGCAGCTCTACCAGGTTTAGCGCGATATTTTCCGCTCCATCGTGGACGGAAGCGAACACCGGGCTTTCGGCAGTCAAACCGCATCTGAAACAAAGCTTGGTTGCCATAGGTCCTGAAAAGTTAATCCAGACGTATTCCCACGGATCATTGCTTTCGGGGTAGTATTCAACCTCCTCGTTGGGGAAAATCACAAATATCTGCCCTTGGTGAATTCGGTAGGTTTCGCCTTTCGTTATAAGCGTACCGGAGCCTTTTAAAATAAGGTGTAGCGAATAGCACTGCATAATTTTAGGCCCCTCGTGTTTATCGGGGAAACACTTTTCGTGCCCGATGCCCCACACTGCGATATCGTTGCCCGTTTCGGCATTTACGTCGTAGTACAAAAAGTTTCTGGCGATTATCGTCAACTGAGTTTTATTCATAAAACACCTCGATTTATGGATTTATTATACATTTTTAAGGAGTAAAAGTCAATGAAAATAAAAAGCAAAAAAGCGGAGATAAAACGCAGTCTAAGCTTGTACGCGCTGATGACTCCGTCTTTAATTTTGCTGATACTGTTCAGTTATTTACCTATGTACGGCATAATAATTGCTTTTAAAGATTACAATGCCGTGCAGGGGATATGGGGCTCGCCGTGGACGAAGAACTTCGGTTTTTCGCATTTTATAAGGTTTGTAACGGCATACAATTTTACCTCTTTAATTAAGAACACGCTTGTTTTAAGTTTATATTCGCTTGTTGTAAACGCCATATGCCCCGTTGTGCTTGCGCTTTTCGTAAACGAAATACAAAACAAGGCTTTCAAGCGTACGGTTCAAACAATATCTTATTCGCCTTACTTCATTTCCTGCGTGGTTATGGTCGGTATGGTGGTAAGCTTTCTTAACGTGGACAGGGGTATAGTCAATAAAGTAATAACCTCGCTCGGCGGAAAGGGCAATATGTTTATGTCCGACCCCGATTGGTTTGTCCATCTATACGTCTGGACGGGTGTATGGCAGGGCGTGGGTTGGGCTTCCATAGTTTATCTCGGTTGTCTTTCCAACGTCGATCCCTGCCTGCACGAGGCTGCCGTTATAGACGGAGCTTCCCGTATGAAAAGGCTCTGGCATATAAACCTGCCCGCGATAATCCCCGTTTTTACTATTCAGCTTATTCTTTCCGTAGGCAATATAATGAATGTGGGTTTTGAAAAAGCATATCTTATGCAAACGGACGCAAACCTTTCCGCAAGCGAAATAATCGCAACCTACGCGTACAAGATTTCGCTTCTCAAAAAGCAGTACAGCTTCGGAACTGCTGTAGGGCTGTTCAATGCGGCTATCAATATAATTTTGCTTTTTATAGTGAATTTCGTTTCCAAAAAAGTCGGACAGGAATCGCTTTGGTGAAAGGAGAAATATGGTACAGAAATCAAGAGAAAATACGATATTCAATATAATCGTCTATGCGTTTATGGTCATATTTCTGTTTATAATGATATATCCGCTGTGGTATTGTCTTATAAACGCCTTTTCCTCCGCAAAAGAGGTTTATTACGGTAACGTTGTATGGCTTCCCAAGGGAATCACCTTGGAAAACTATGTGGCGGTTTTTCGCGAAAAGAGCCTTTTGTCGGGGTATTTAAATACTGTTTTTTATACTTTCGCGGGAACTGTAATCGGTCTTTTCGTAACGTTCACGGCTGCGTATCCTTTATCGAGAAAGGATATGTACGGCAGGAATGTTTTTATGAAACTTTACCTTTTGCCTATGTTCATAAGCGGCGGGCTTGTTCCCACCTACATTATAGTAAAGAAACTCGGTTTGTACGATACTTTCTGGGCGCTTGTTCTTCCGGGAGCGGTGGGCGTATGGAATGTTGTCGTAGTAAGAACTTTTATGATTTCGTCCATACCCGGAGAACTTCAGGAAGCAGCAATGCTTGACGGGGCGGGTAATATAAAAATATTTACGTCTGTAATAATTCCGCTCAGCCGTCCGATACTCGCGGTTATGACAATGTTTCACATCGTCGGGTACTGGAACACCTATTTCAACGCACTGATTTATCTCAACGACGAAGCAAAATACCCGATACAACTCGTTCTCAGAAAGATACTGATACAAAACGACATAGATTCTCTTATATCTTCCGGAAATGTAAGTGCGAGCATTCTCGAACAGACGATGCGGGCGGAAGCGATAAAATACGCCGCTATAATAGTGACTATTACACCTCTTCTTGTAATCTATCCGTTCTTTGAAAAATTCTTTGAAAAGGGAATGGTAGTAGGCAGTTTAAAAGGCTGAAAACAATATAAAAATTTAAAGGAGATTTTGTATGAGAAAGAAACTTTTGTCATTACTTCTTGCCGTTATCGTTTCGGTTTCGGGTGCGGTTTTCGTTTCCTGCGGAGATAAAACCGATGTGAATTACGATCCTGATAACTTTATCGAGGATACCTCGAATCCGAAGATCGTCAAGGATTCGGTAACGATAAAATTTTACGTTCCGAAGCACAGCCTTCACTCAAATTACAAGGATATGACCGTGTTTAAGGAAGTATCCCGTATAACGAATATCAATATGGAATTCGTGGAGGTAGATAATGAAGCTTACGACGAGAAGCGCGGGCTTCAGTGGGAAGACGAGGCCACGCTGCCCGATTCGTTTATGTTCTGCAATAATATGGACGAGCAGGTAATGTATTCGGGGCTTAAAATGATTGCTCCGCTGAACGATCTGATAGACAAGTATTGTCCTAACTACAAAGCTCTTATGGCGAAGTATCCCGAAATAAAAAAGGTCAGCACTCTTGCCGACGGAAATATGTATTCGTTCACTGCGGTGGATAACAAAGGCTCTACCTGTTATCAATACGTCAATCAGAAATGGCTGAACGATTTGTATAACGATAATGTAATCGATTTTAAAATGCCCGCTACGGTTGAAGAGTTTAAGGAAATGCTTATAGCTTTCCGGGATAACGATCCCAATCACAACGGCATCGCTGACGAACTTCCGCTCTGCTCTAAATTCAACTACACGAGCATTTTTCTTTTAAGCGCGTTCGGTCACGTTACGAAAAGCGTGGAAATAACCGACGATAACGATTTTATTTTCGTGCCCGAAACGGAAGATTACAAGGCTTATCTTAAATACGTAAAAGAACTTTACGACGAAAAGCTTATGAACCAGAACATCTACGAAATAACCGACGGCGACGTTGCTTATTACGGGCAGCAGGGACGGGTAGGTTGCTCGGAAAACGTTGCGGCGTTCCTTCTCGTAGGCAACGAACTTGCAGACCAGTATGCGACCATAGCTCCTTTGACAAGCGATCGCTCGCCCGTTAAAAACGGCGAAAAACAACGCGTTCATATCTGCTTCTCGATGTTCGATCCAACCGCCCTTATTATAACCGAAAAAACCCCGTATAAGCGTGAAATAGCCCGTCTTGTGGATTTCTTCTATTCGGAAGAAGGCGTCAGATTGTTTCTTACCGGCAAGGAAAACGTAGACTGGACGTGGGACGACGATACCAAAACCACCTGGCACACGACCTATCCCGAAGGCGTAGATACCGAAACCTATCGCGGTTCGATAACCCCCAACGTAGGGCTGGGCGCTGCGTTCTATAAAGATAAAAACTGGACGAACGGACAGACCAACGAACTAAGCAAACAACTCAACAAAGACGCGTCGGTTTATACCCCGTATCTTAAAGTTGCAACGCCTGACCTTATATTCACAAGCGAAGAAAGCAACGAACTTGCGTTTATAAAATCCGCGCTCGACGCTTACGTCGTAGGAGCCGAAGCAGACTTTATTTTAGGCAGAAAAGATATCGAGAAAGATTGGGATTCGTTCCAAAAAACCTTAAAGCAAATGAAAACGGATACGCTTATCTCTATTTACCGCGAGGCGTATAAGAGATATGCGGCTATCTGAAAATATATAGGGAGGTCTATGATAGAAAAATGAAAAAATTTATGGCAATACTGTCGGCTTGCACCATATTTTTCGCCGCTACGGCGTTTGCGGGCTGCTGCAAAACCGAAGGAGAATTTGATATGGGTTACGATACCGCAGGTATAGTCCGTTCGCTTATGCTTAGCGAAACGTCGACCGAAATAACGGGTGAAACGCCCTTTATCGGGCTTTCCGACGCTTCGGCGGTGGGCGTCGATAAAACAAGATTTACCGAAGAAAACGTTGTTTCGGTATCCGAAAGCGATTACGACCAAGTGTTATCCGCCGCAGATTTCGGCGTTAACGCCGGCGATAAAAAAGACGATACGTCAGCACTTTCGGCGGCCATTGCAAAAGCCAAAGAATACGGCGACGCCGGCAAAAAAGTTCTTTTAAAACTTCCCGCAGGCGAAATGTATTTTTCGCAAGGGTTGAACGACGTCGAAAGAGATTATGCCGTATCCCTTTTAAACGTTAAAAACGTTACCGTTCTCGGTAATAACACCATGTTCACGATAGTCGGCGCGATGAGCGGATTTCACCTTGTAAACTGCGAATCGGTAGCGATAAAAGGCATTTCTTACGATTACGGCAGAGCGCCGTTTTCGATGGGCGAAATAGTTTCTTCTACCGAAACGAGCGTGGTCGTAAAAATCAAAGACAACTATCCCATGTCGGGCATTAGTTCGATAAACGATTATCTCGAATTCGATAAATACACGCACATGCCCCGAACCAACGGCAACTTCCTTTTGAATTCGGACATAAAAAATTATTCGATAGACGGGCAGAACTTAACCATAAACTTCCGTTCGGCAATAAACAAACCGGTGGCGGGAACCTTAGTCGTGGTTTCGCATTATACTTACGGCAACAACGGTTTCTATCTCGAAGACTGCAAAGACGTAACGTTTGAAAATATCGACGTATTCGCAACCGCGGGTATGGGGCTCGTGGGGCTTGCAAGCGAAAACTTAACGATAAACAGATTTAACGTCCGCTTAAAACCGAACACCGACAGACTTATGAGCGCAACCGCCGACGGCATGCACTTCGGTGCGTGCAGGGGAACTTTAAAAGTTACCAACTGTCTTATCGAAAACACTCACGACGACGCCATAAACGTTAAAGCGGGGCATTATTTCGGCGTAAGCGAAATAGATTACGCGCAAAAAACGCTAAAATTAAACAAACTTAACTATATGCACCGCATTGCCGAAGGCGATACGATAAACTTTTATAAATCGAATCTCGAATTTGTAGACAGCATAAAAATCGAACGGATTATTTCGAGCCGGAAAGACGAATACGTCGTTATAAAAGCGGATAAACTTCCGCAAACGATAACCGCAGACCTTATTGTGGCAAACCGTTCTACCGCTCCCGAAGTAACATTCGAAAACAACATAATCCGCAATAAGCGCAACCGCGGCGTTTTGCTTCAAAGCGTTAATTCGGTGGTAAGAAACAACGCGTTTTTCAACGTAGGGCACGGCTCGCTGAGCATTATGACCGAAGCGTCGCAGTTTAACGAGGCAATCGTTCCCGAAAACATTCTCGTAGAAAACAACAAATTTGTGGGCGGCAACTCGATGGGAAGCGGCGTAGGCGGCGAAATCGGTATAATCGCTTACGGCAAAGAATGGATAAGCGCCCCCGCAGGCACCATAAAAAACGTAACGATAAACAACAATTTTATCGCAAACACAGCAAAGCGTGCTATTTCTGTAACGAGCGTGGGCGGACTGAAAGTAACAAACAACCTTATTTATAACCCCGCGCTTTCGGCGAGCACTATTCAGAACGATTGCGCGGTTGCGGTTTCGACGTCGAAAGACCTTCGCTTCGAAAAGAATTACGTTATTAAGGAAACCCCGAGCGAAAAGTTTGTAACGTTGTTTACCGACGGTACAGTGGAGGAGAGCGAAATTACCCTTTCGGGCAACAAAAATCTCGATTTCGCAAAAATAGATATTTCCGTTCAGCCGGACGTTATCTACGCCATCGGCGAGGGAAAAACTATAGATATGACCACGTCCGACCTTAACGATTTTGCAGACGTGGGCGACACCGTTCAGATAGTGGGTTACACGGACGCCTACGGCAAAGAAGTAACTCCCGCAAAGAATAACTTCGAAGTGAAAACCCTTAAAGTCACTTACGATGCAAAGGGTATTTATATCGGTTTCGAGGTAATTGATAACGAGCTTAAGTTCTCGCCCGAATCTTCATTCTGGACGGGCGATCTGTTCGAGTTGTTCTTTACTCCGGAAACGGAGTCGAGATACGGCTTCCCGATAGTCCGCAACCAGTACGATGACACCGCACAGGTAGCGGTTACGCCATCTTACTGTCACGTCGAAAACTCCAGAACGAGCGCAAAACTTCAGGAGAAAAAGGCAGACGCGTTCAAGTATAAAGCCTGGACTACGGCAGACGGTTGGGCAGGAAAATTGTTTATTTCCTTCGACGTTTGCACCGAGCTTAAAGCCGTTGCCGACGAAGGCGGCGTTATAAGCATGGCTATCGTTCTTGCCGATATGGATACGGACAGCGACAGACTTCAGGTAAGCAACACTCAGCACAACGTAGAAACGAATAAATGCATTCCGCTCGGCATGGGAAAAATCAAATTCGGGAAATAAGGAGAAAATCGATGAAAAAATTGTTGAATCTTGTCGCGGTTGTTTTAATCGCGTGCATGTGTTTCGGCGTCGCGTGCGTGGACGTACCCGACAGTTCGAGTGAAGAAGCTCAGAATAAGCTCGAGTTTATAAACGCTTCGGGCGAAGTCGAGGTTGGTAAGCAGATTACAATCCCTTATAAATACATTGTAAACGGCGTTAACGGCGACGGAAGCAAACTTGTATGGGCGTCCTCCGACGAGACCGTCGCAACCGTTTCCGCAGGCAAGGCTACGGGCGTTTCCCAAGGTACGGCGGTTATCACCGCTTCGGCAGGGGAGCTTAACGCGCAATTTTCCCTTACGGTAAAGAACCCCGCGCAGGTCGAAAAGACTATAGAGGAGATAATCGCGGACCTTATGTCCGACGGATATATGGACACTTCTTACAGCGAAGAGGGAGAGGATCCGCGCTATTCCGAAGAGTGGGAAAAATTACTTTTAAAGAAACAGCCTTTATCCGAAGGCGAAAAATACGTCGAAGATTTTGAAGGCGATTACGTTACTTCGAGATTGTTCCCCGAAACGTTCGTAAACGGCGCGAAAGTTGAATATAAGTCGGGCGCGGACGGAATCGACCCGGACGGCAAGAGCCTTTCCATAAAAACGAACGGCGAAGAAAACGGCAATTACGACGCAGTTGTTTTCAAGGGCTTTGAAATTACCTCCGGCGCAAGGTATCGCATTTCGTTAAAGGCAAAAACCATAAACGACGGTAGAAATTATTACGTCGGTTTCCGCTCATCGACAGACGACGCTTACGCTTTCAACTTTTCTGGCGCGGCAGGTGAGGAACAAACGGTAACCGGAACGGTTACTTTGGCGGAAAAGTCATACGTCGGTCTTGTTATTATGATTGCGGGCGGCGACGCTGCGGAACTTATAATCGACGATCTTACAGTCGAAAGGCTTGCTAAACTCCCCGAAATAGATCTTACCGCGGCCGGTTCGTCGGTTATGCTCGACTTCGATGAAGGCATCGATTATGTTTCGGCAAACAACTCGTCTATATCTCACGTTACGGGAGAAGAAGCCATTTCGGGCGGTTCGCTAAAAGTAGTTAAAACGGGAAGTTGGCAGGGTGCCGACTTTACCGACATAAAATTCGCGGCTAAGGGCATATACAGAGTGTCGTTCGACATCAAATTGTTAAGCGGCAGCGCGGGAATGGCGTTTGCAACCTTCTCGAGCGCGGCTAACGGAAGTTATCAGGACGTAGGCAAACAACTTACCGTTATAAGCACCGTAACTTCGTTTAAAGAAGTATATGAACTTAAAGATTTTTCCGATTATTATCTGAATTTCTCGTTCTCCGACGCGTCGTGCTCGTTCGTCGTGGATAATTTGAAGATAGAACATCTCACCGAAGAGGATCTTAACAAAATCGACCTTACGGCTATGGGCGCGAAATACGAAGAAAACTTCGAAGTAAGCGCCGTTGAAGATTTAAAACACTTCTCCGCGGCTTCGTCGGTTTTGTCGCTCGAAGAAGCAAACGGTGGAAAAGCGCTTAAAATAACAAAAACCGGCGCGTGGGCGGGGCTTAACACCAAAGATCTCGTGTTGCAGGCGAGCGCTACTTACAGGGTTGTTTTTAAAATAAAACTCGTTTCGGGCAACACCGACAATATGTTTGCAACTTGTTCGAGTGCCGGAAACGGCAGTTATCAGGACGTAGGTCAGGCGATAATCCCGACTTACGAGTGGAAAAAACTTACGCTCGATTACACGCTTAAAGATTTCGGCGATTATTATTTTAACTTCTCGTTCTACGATCCGTCTGCCGTCATTCTTATCGACGATTTCTCTATCGAACGCATCGACCCGGACAACAGACCGGCGATAGATCCCGACGAACCCGAAACTCCCGCAGTGGTAGATCTTACCGCGCCGGGAGCAAAATATGAAGAAAACTTCGACGATATTACCGCCGAAAATTTAGCAAAACACTATGTCGATTCGGTCAATGCTGCGGATATTACCGTCGAAAACGGTGCGTTAAAGGTCAAGAAAAAAGGACAATGGCAAGGGCTTAAATTTATCGGTTTCAACTTAAAAAACGGCTCTACCTATAAATTTACGTTCGACCTTGCCGTCGAAAGCATGGGCAGCACCGACTTTTTCGAATTGCTGTTTGCCGACGGCACTGCCGAAAAGGTATCGCACGGGCTTGCTTCGTATGTAAAAATAGGCAAAAGCGTAAACGTTTCGTTTGAAGTAACCCTTAAAGCCGACGCAACCGAGTTTTTAATGGGGTGCTGGTCGGGCGACGCGATTTACATGCTTGATAATCTCGTAATAGAAAACGTAACCAAGTAAAAATTTTAAAAGAAAAAAGTCCGATGAATGCAAAAATAATAATAACCGACGAATTATTTAAAAATCTGCAAACCAAGGTGCGGGAGAAAATGCTCCCGCATCAATGGCTTGCGTTAAACGATAAGTTCGACGGCGAGCAGAAAAGCCATGCCGTGCGAAACTTGAAAATCGCCGCCGAACACGACGAAAAAAGCGCGTCTATGGTAGAATACGGCGATTTCGCCAAAGAAAGCGACCTTTGTAAATGGATGGAAGCCGCCGCATATTCGCTTGCCGATTTTAAAGACGAAAAACTTGAAAACATCATGGACGAGCTTAGCGATTTATTTGCAAAAGCTCAGGCAGACGACGGCTATCTTAACACATATTATATCGCAAAAGGAGAAAAACAAAGGTTTAATTGTTTAAGCGAAATGCACGAGCTTTATTGTGCGGGGCATCTTATCGAAGCTGCCGTCGCGTATTATAACGCGACGGGAAAAACCGTTTTGCTTAACGCTGTTAAAAAATACGCCGATTATTTATGCGAAGTTTTCGGCGAGAACGGCGAAAAAGATGGCTTCTATGACGGGCACGAGGAAATAGAGCTCGCGCTTGTAAAACTGTATGAAGCTACAGGCGAAAAGAGATATCTGAATCTTGCGAAGCGATTCGTTTTAATCAGGGGCACGCAACCTTCGCCGCTTGAAAGCGAGCAAGGTTTCAGAATAGGCAGCAAGTGGTTCGATCTCGATTATTATCAGGCAGACAAGCCCTTGAAAGAACAAGACGTTGCCTTAGGACATGCAGTAAGGGCCGTGTATTTTTATTGCGGCGCGACCGACGTTGCAAGGATAACGAGGGATAAACAGCTTTTTTTACATTTAAAGCATATTTGGAAAAACCTTACGGAAACAAAGATGTACGTTACGGGCGGCATAGGTTCCGAAGTTCGCGGCGAACGCTTCGGCAAAGCCTTCGACCTTCCCGAATTAACAGCATATAACGAAACATGCGCTTCGATAGGACTTGCGCTTTGGTGCGAAAGAATGCTTAAAGTCGAAGAAAATTCGGAATATGCCGACGTTATGGAACGCGCTTTGTATAACACCGTTTTGTCGGGCGTTTCGCACGACGGCGAAAGGTATTTTTATGTTAATCCGCTGCGCGTTATACCCGAAGTAGACGAAAGTCGTTCAGACTGCGAACATGTAAAAACCGAGCGCGTAAACTGGTTCGGGTGCGCATGCTGTCCGCCTAACATTGCAAGAACTTTAAGTTCGGCAGGCTGTTTTGTATGGAACGAAACAAAAGACGAACTGCGGCTTGAATTATGGATAGGCTCGCGCTATAAGTCGGAAAACTGTGAAGCAGAACTTAGCGGAAACCTTTTCGAAGGTAAATTTACCCTTAACAAAAAAACGCATACCAAAGTAAAAATCCGCTTGCCTTATTGGGCAGAAGAAGTTATTATAAACGGCGAAAAAGCGGTTTTAAGCGAAAGCGGATATTGCGAGTTAAAATCCGATTTCAACGAGATAAATATTAAATTTTCGCCAAAAATAGTTTATCCGTCGCCGCTTAACTATTACAGTGCCGGCAGGGTGGCTTTGTCTTACGGACCGTTCGTTTATTGTTTGGAAGAAGCCGACAACGGCAAGGATCTCGCGGGGCTTAAAATAAGTAAAACCGCGCCGATAGAAGTCGTTTGCGAAAAAGGGTTTTCCGCCCCGGTTTTAAAAGTAAAAGGCGAACGTTTTATGCCGAACAAAGCATATTCGTATAGAGAATCCGAAAGTATTCCTTGTGTTTTAACGTTCGTTCCTTATTGCGACTGGAACAATCGCGGCAAAGGCGAAATGTCCGTTTATGTGAGATAAACGCCGCTTTTGCTTAGAAATAGTTTTGTTCAACAAAAAGAATGTCTTATTACCGCTGTTCCCATAGGGAAATTCAGGGAAAGGCGCACAGTTCAGAGTCAGGCGTGGCGTAAGGCCACGCCTTTTCTCTTGCTGTTTGTTGGTTTTAGTCATCTTCGTCAGAGAGTTCGTCGCCCCATAGCCTGACACACTCCTTTCTGTCGCCTACGAACCTTTCGCGGCATAAAACCGTCTGCAACTGCTACGGACAAAGCGATACGAACTTTAGCCTACGAACCCCGAAAAGACCGAAACGACGGCACGCCGACAACTGAAAAATGCAGATAAAACCTTATTTTTTGCAAAAGAAAAACCTAAACCAAACACTTTCGTATTCGATTTAGGTTTTGCTTGGCGGAGAGGATGAGATTCGAACTCACGTTACCTTTATAGGGTAAACACGATTTCCAATCGTGCGCCTTCAGCCAACTCAGCCACCTCTCCGTGTGTTGTTATTTTAAGGTTAAAACCCTGGCAAATAACGAGTTGCCCTCAAAAGCATTTTCTATTATATATCATTTTTTTTGAAAAATCAACTGTTTTTAAGGCTGTTTTTAAACAAAATGCGAGGGAATTGCAACGTATATAAAACAAAAAGGCGGTAGAAACGTCGTTCCGCCGCCTTTAGTCGCGTTAAATTCTTTTAATCGTCTGTTATTTTTGAGTGATTTGTATGTTCGAGCTCGAAAAACCCATTTTAGCTTTGAGTACGAACGAAATTTCCTCTTCGCCTGCTTCTACGGTCTTTTTCGCGTTAGCGAGGCCGTTGTTCAGGGCTACGGACAATTCAAACGAAGAAGAGGGGACGTTTACCGTTTGGCTTTCGCCGTTTTTCAATCTGCAGATTTCGCGACCGTTTACATAAACTATAAACGGAACTACCGCTCCGAGGAAAGATTTTTCGCGAGTGACGACCGCGCTGCGAGTTTTGCTTTCGTCATTTTCGGAAACGGTTTCGTCGTTTTCCGCTTGAGCTTTTTGTTCTTGCATGGCGGCGTCTTCAGCTTCTTTTTTCATCGCAAAGCCCGATTTTACGCCGATTGCAAGTTCAAACAGAATAATCGCGTGAACTACTATATCTATTATGATTGTGTAATCTCCGCCCTTGATTACGTAGGGAACGTCTATAAGCAAAACGAGCGTATCGACGGAAAACAACGCCAATGCGGCAATCATCCAACCGACTCTTTTTTTGGAAAAAATCCAGCTTAAAAGATACGGAACGAGCGAAGCGACCGCAAGCGCGGCAAAAACGAATTTGAAAAAAGTTGTGCCCGCCGTAACATCGACCTGCATTCCTATCGCGACTAAAACCAACGCAATGCGCGAAGAAAAGTAAAAGTAGTAGCCCGCGAAAAGCGCGAAAACGTTTATTAACGAGCAGATAAGTACGATAAGAAGTGAAATTCTTGCATTTTTGTACTTTGGTGCGCTTGGCAATAAATTAGCTTCCATAAATTCTCCCTCAGCCAGTGGTGATAGTGTTTGAACCCACCGAAAATGCGGCTTTTCGGCCTTTTTTCCGAGCGCTCGCTTGCAAACGAGGCTGTAACCGAAAAAACTATTACATTGTATCATAATGCAGACGAGTTGTCAAGACCTGTCGGCTAAGAAATATATTGCAAATTTACGACAAATTGTTCATCGTCCGCAGTTTTCCGTTCATAAGTTTTTGCGCCTTTCTGTTTACATTTTAAAAAACCAGTGATACAATTATTTCATAAAAAATATTTTCGGAGGGTGTATTGCTATGAAAACTATTACAGTTAAAGGAGTGGGAAAGGTTTCGGTTAAACCCGATTTGATAGTCGTCTCGATGACTTTGACGAGCGAGGATAAAGAATACGAAAAAACGATGGAGCTTGCCGCGGAAAAGATAAAGCTCGTAACCGAAAAAATTGAAAAAATCGACTTTGAAAAAGACGCGATAAAAACAAAGGATTTCCACGTTAACACGAATTACGAAAGCGTAAAAAACAAAAACGGCGCGTACGAAAGAGTGTTTAAAGGCTACTCCTGCATTCAAAGGGTGAGAATCGAATTCGATTTCGATACAAAAACGCTCGCGAAGGTCTTATCCGCGATTTCTGCTTGCCTTGCCAACCCTGAATTGTCCGTTTCGTTTACCGTTAAGGATCCGTCGTCGGTGAGCGAAGAGCTTTTAAGGGCGGCGGCGAGGAACGCCAGAGAAAAAGCGGAGATATTGTGCGACGCTTCGGGCGTAAAACTCGGAGCGCTCGCGTCAGTCGATTACAGCTGGGGTGAAGTAAACGTTTATTCGGAAACCGATTATTCGGTAGACAGAGCTTGTATGCTTAAAGCGGCTTCGGGCATAGCGAATATCGATATCGAGCCCGACGACATAAAAGTAAACGACAGCGCGACTTTCGTGTGGGAAATTCTGTAAAACTCCGGCTCATCGATTTTATCCCGACGCCGGATAGAGCGAAGTACTTGTATAAAATTTATACTTTACATTTTCCGGGCGGTATTATAAACTATGTGATGTTAAAATTTGAACAAGTCAAATTTTAAGTTGCTAAACGCAACTGCCACAATAAATTGTGCATCACAGTTTGAAATAAGGCGAAGTTCCAAACCCTTGCAAGCAAGTTTGCAACTTCTTATATTATAAA
>JALEKY010000051.1 GCA_022768945.1 Christensenellaceae bacterium
CGTTTTAAAGGCAAAAAAGTAATGTTTTCGCTGCTTATGGCAACGGTTATGTTGCCCGGCTCCGTAACCACTATACCTTTATACGTATTATACAGCAAGCTCGGATTGCTCGACACTCTCGCTTCGCAATGGGTAGGCGCGTTTTTCGGCGGAAGCGCAATGCAGATCTTTCTTATAGTTCAGTTTATGCGCGGTATTCCTAAAGAACTCGATAACGCCGCTTATCTCGACGGCGCGAATAAATTCGTAGTGTTTACTAAAATAATGCTGCCTCTTTGCTTCAATATACTCGTTTACACGTCTATCGGCGTCGTAATGGCAAAATGGAACGATTTTACCGGCCCGTTGGTATATTTGCGCAGCAGTAAAAATTATACTATGGCGGTAGCGTTTTATTACGACTTCTCTCAGGGAGGCGTAAAATCGCTGTTTATAAACTACAAAATGGCTATGACAACGTTTATGACTCTCTTTCCCATGATACTGTTCCTCGTTTTCCAAAAAACGATGATAGGCGGCGTTAAAGTCGGGGGATTGAAAGGTTAAATAAAAATAAGGAGAAAAATGTTTTGAAAAGAATAATCGCACTTATAATCTCATGCGTTTTATTGTTTGCTTTTTCCGCGGGTTGCGATAACAAGCAGGACTCTTCGAGTTCGGGTAACGATCGCGAAGAAGAAGTTCTGACCGATCAGGAGTTTACTTTATCCCAATTATCGGGTACGGACGCCCTCGGCAGAAAAATAACCGCGGCAACCGGGCGCAAAACTAAAAAATACGTAGGCATTTATTACTTTTTGTGGCACGGATACCACACTCAGAAAATCTACGATACTTCCGAAATTCTCGAAGAATACGAAAACGGCATAGTCGGCAACCCCGATAACCCGTTATGGGAAGTAGATCCTGCTTCTTCCCGTTACAACGCTTCGGTAAGCCCGAACGGCGCGTTCCATTACTGGGACGAACCCCTTTACGGTTATTACAATTCTCAGGACGAATGGGTTGCGCGTAAACACCTCGAGCTTTTATCTTTTGCAGACGTAGATTATCTTTTACTCGATTATACAAACGCTTTTATTTATAAAAAAGCCACTACGACTCTTATCGAAACAATCCTCGATATGCAAAAAGAAGGCTGGAATGTTCCTCTCATCGCGTTTATGTTGCCGCCCGACGCAGACCGCAGCGCGAAAACGTACGGCGAAGTATACAAAGAATACTTATCCGACGAAGCGTATGCAAACGCGTTTTTCACGGCGGACGAGGAAACCAATCCATCCGGCAAACCGCTCGTTACGGGCAATTTGGACGAATCGGTCGCAAATTTAGATTCCGCTTGGTATATTCCCCTTCAGTGGCCTAACCCGAATATTCCTTATAACGACAACGCCTTGCCCTGGATAGACTGGGCGGTCAATAACGTTCAGCATAACCACAACGGAATGATGTGCGTTTCCATAGCTCAGCATACGAACGGAACCTGGTCTTCAGATCCTTATCTTTACCCCGGAAAACAGTTCTTCCGCGGAAGGGGCTGGGTTTCTTCTAATCTGCTCGATAACGGCGCGGACAACGAAAAAGTAATGGAAGGAACAAACTTCGAATTCCAGTGGAATAACGTGTTCAAATCCGAAAAGGAAGTAAATATGGTTATTGTCACAGGCTGGAACGAATGGATAGCGCAGAAGCAATCCAACCTAATAGCCGGTTATCATTCCTCGCTGCGCGCGGTATTCGTAGACAGTTTTAATATCGCATACTCTCGCGACGCGGAAATGATGAAAGGCGGATACGGCGATAACTACTATATGCAGCTCGTTCGCAATATCCGTAAATTCAAATACGAGTCGGTTGATGGCGGCGCGGTTACAAACAGCCGTAAAACGGTAGATATAACGAAAGGCGTATCCGAATGGAGTGGCGTTTCTCGTATTTATCTCGACGCGGCAGGCGAAGTAATCGAACGTAACTACAAAAGCGTAGATCCTAAAATCATTTATAAAGACTCTTCTAACCGCAACGACGTTGTAAGCATTAAAATAGTCAACGACGCCGAAAAACTTTATTTAAGAGTCGAAGCAAAATCCTCTGTTACCGAACACGTAAACGGAGACGAGGAATGGATGAACGTTTATATATCGACCGGAGCAAACGGCGGTTGGAAAAACTATAACTATATAGTAAACCGCAAGCCCGAAACGGACGGAACAACTTCCGTTCAGAAATTTAGAGGCACGACTCTCGAAAACGCAGGCTCGGCAAAATATTTAGTTCAGGGAAATTACATTTTCTATGAAATACCTCTTTCTGCGCTCGGCGTTTCTTCGGGAACGGAAATTCAAATCAAAGTAACGGATAATATAAGTAATTTTATGAATATAGACGACTTCTTCGTAAGCGGAGAAGCGGCTCCCGCCGGACGTCTTAATTTCGCTTATAAAATAGCTTAAAAAGTCACTCGCGATAAGGCAACGCGTTATTGTTCGCTTTATCGCGAGTTTTCTTTTTGTCAAATAAAATTAACAAAGAGGATGTTTTCAGTCTTTTTCGGGCGATTTTACGGGTAAAAATTACATAAGTTTTACAATTATTCGCTTGAAATCTCGACAAAACTGTGATATTATAATACAAAAAATTTAAAGAAGGTAGTTTTTATGGGAAAAATATACGAAAACGCATATGAACTTATTGGCGGAACTCCTATATTAAGGCTTAAAAAAACCGAAGAAAAATTAGGACTTAAAGCTAACCTTTTCGCAAAACTCGAATACTTCAATCTGACGGGAAGCGTAAAAGACAGAGTCGCTTTAAATATGATTTCGGAAGCCGAAAAATCCGGAAAATTACAAAAAGGCAGCGTAATCATAGAGCCTACTTCGGGAAATACGGGCATAGGCATCGCCGCGACCGGAACTTCTAAAGGCTACAGAGTTATTATAGTTATGCCGGACACCATGTCGATAGAACGCAGAAAAATCATTAAAGCCTACGGCGCGGAAATAGTTCTTTCCGACGGTAAAAACGGCATGAAAGGCGCGATAGCTAAAGCTGAAGAACTCTCAAAAGAATTAGGCGGCGTTATTCTCGGTCAGTTTACAAACCCGGCAAACCCCGAAGCTCACTATAAAACAACAGGAAAAGAAATCTACGACGATACTGACGGTAAAGTAGACATTCTCGTTTCGAGCGTCGGCACGGGCGGCACGATTACCGGAACGGGCAAGTTTTTAAAAGAGCATATTCCCGGAATAAAGGTAGTTGCGGTAGAACCCGCTTCTTCTCCCGTTCTTTCAAAAGGCTATTCCGGCTCTCATAAAATTCAGGGTATCGGCGCGGGATTTATTCCGGAAACTTTGGATACTTCGGTTTACGACGAAGTTATAGCGGTAACGGACGACGACGCGTTTTCTTATGCTAAATCGGTCGGAACAACCGAAGGCGTACTCGCGGGTATCTCTTCGGGCGCGGCTTTGAAAGCGGCGACGGAACTTGCTTTAAGAGAAGAAAATAAAGGTAAAAACATAGTGGTTATCTTTCCCGACGGCGGCGACAGATACTTCTCAACCCCGTTGTTTTCAGAGTAAAAAAGTGCCGATAACGCGAGATATAGGCACTTTTTATAATAATATTAAAAAACGAGCAATACAATGCTCGCCTTTTAAAACAGATTTAACAAAAAACTCCGGCAAAGAATCGTCGGAGTTTTTATTTTAAAATTTTCCTTAAAAATCGTCGTCCTCGTCGTCTTCGTCATCCTCATCGTCTTCGGCGGAGTCTTCCTCCTCGAAGTCTTTTTCGTCGATGGGGTAATTATCGAAGTCGTCGGGTTCGTCGTCGTTAAAGAATTCTTCCTCCTCTTCGTCGTCGTAGAGTTCTTTAACCTCGTCCTCCTCGAGTTTGGAGAGCGAAATCATTTCCTCGTCGTCGTCTTTTGCGGTAGGAATCAAATCTTCGTCGTTGACGAAATTCTTCCATTCTTCGTCTTTTTCTATATCGACTTCTTCCTCTGTGGAATTTGCCTGATCCTCTTTACATTGGTCGCACATTTCCATATCGAGGTCGATATAGTTTTGTTTACAGATGGGACACAGTTTCTGATTTTCGTAATCTTCGTCGTCTTCGTCCACGGCGAACATAAGTTGCGGTCCTAATTTTAATTCGGCTTTGCATACCTGACAGTATTGCTCGCCTTTTTTTATATAATTAAGCTCGCATCTCGGGCATTTGATATATTCGGGCATGATTTTCTCCTTAATCAATATTAGTTAGCGTTCTTAAAGCGACTTTTTCAAGCCGCCAATTTATATATATTATGTATTACTTTCAAGTGCTAAAATATTATATTGAAATTATGTATGTTTGTAAACTGTTTTTAACCTATATTGTGAAAAAAAATACTTTTTTTAATTTTTATTAAGAAATTTTCACGTATTTATTTATTTTATATAAATTACTTTTCTGTTTTTGGAAACGGCGTAAGAAGTAGTGTAGTAAGTTCCGCCCGTAGACTTATATAAATACGAAACGCATACGGCGCAATTATCTACCATATATCTGTCTCTCTCTTTCATGCAATATTCTGTGTATTCGTCCGAAATAATAACAGAATAGTCTGCTTTTTTCAGGTAATCGTCATATAATTTTTTCGTTTTTTCGGGAAACTTTAAATTCTGAGTAAGACAGGGAACGCACGCTATTATTTTTATAAACGGAAATTTTTCTTCTTTAAGCTTTAATAAAATTTTATAACACAACAAATCGAACCCCATAGCCATACCGTCGTAGAAGTTTTCGTACCCCTCGTATATGAGTTCTTTTATAGTGTTTTCTATTTCTTTTTCGTCTAAGTTTTTTTTCACGATCCTGTGTCCCGTAAAGCAAACGGACTTATCGGGATCCAAAAAAGACAAATAATTTTCCGTCATAGAGGTTTTTTTCTCTCTTTACCGTTTCCTCTCGGGTAGGAAGGCGGGGTTTTCTTTATTTTATCTATAACGACTATATTTCTCTCACCGGAGCCGAAAGGTAGCTCTTTTTTTTCTACGGCGGATATTTTTCCTCCGAGAATTTCAACGGCGTTTACTGCTTCTTTTATTTCTTCCGAAGCTTCTCCCTTGTAAGCGACGAATTTTCCGCCGACTTTGCAAAGGGGCAGACAATACTCGGAAAGGGTATTGAGTCTTGCCACTGCTCTTGCTGTAACAACGTCGAATTTTTCGCGAAAAACGGGGTTTTTACCTAAATCTTCGGCTCTCGCGCAGACTACTTCAACGTTTTCGAGCCCGAGATATTTTACGGCTTCTTTTAAGTACTCGCACTTTTTTCCGGTGCTGTCGCAAAGAGTGAAAGATAAATCGCTCCTTATTATTTTCAAAGGAATAGAAGGAAATCCTCCGCCCGATCCGATTTCTATAACTGACGAGTTTTTTTTAAAGAATTTTTCACCTATAACGGAATCTAAAAAATGTTTTATCCACACTTCTTTTTCTTCCGTTATCGAAGTAAGATTCACCTTTTTATTGTATTCGGTCAAAAAATCGTAAAACAAACCGAGTTTTTTTTCGTTTTCGTCGTTTAAATTAATACCGTAATCTTTAAAAAGTTCCTTCATAAGCACAATTATAGCAGAATTCCACAGAATTTACAAGTTTTTAACAGATATTTATCCACACTGTTTATAACTTTGTGGATAACCCGAATCCGAACGAGTTTTTTACACTTTTCTTACAAATATAAACTTGAAAATTATGAAGAAAACTTTATTCAGTCGCACCGGTTTATACACACCGAAAAGATTGAATCAACAATTTATTTTATAGAAAAAAACGAGTTATCAACATTAAAATCGTTTGCCTTTTTCTATATTATTATATATAATATGTACTATAAAATAGATTATGTAGGCGGAAAACGGGTTTTATCCACAAATTCACACATGCCTATAACTATTACTTTTACTAAAATCAATAATATATAAAGTAACGTAGCGCGGGTGCGCACAAGGAATCCGCTACAAAAGGAGAAAAGCAGAATGAAACTTCTTTGCGAAGGTCTCGATCTTTCAAACGCTATCATAAAGGTAATCAAAGCGATAAGCGCGAAAACGCCGAACGATATTTTAGAGTGCATTAAGCTTACGGCGAAGGGCGACTATCTTACGCTTCTTGCGACCGACACGGAAATAGCGATAGAAAAAACCATCAGAGCCGAAGTGCTGGAAGAAGGAGAAACCCTCGTCCCCGGCAAACTTTTCAACGAACTCGTAAAAAAACTCGAAGACGAACAGATCGAACTTACCGTAGAAGGAACGAATTTAAAAGTCCGCTACGGAGATTCCGAAGGTTTCATTCAGACAAAGGACCTCGAAGAGTATCCCGTTATAAATAAAGACATCAAAGACAATTCGTTTACGATGAGTCAGAAGGACTTCAACGAGCTTATAAACATGACCGCGTTCTCCTGTTCTCAGGACGACGGCAGACCAATTTTAAAAGGCTGCAAAATTGAAGTGGACGAAACCTCGGTGGTTTGCGTCGCGCTCGACGGATTCCGTCTTGCCGTATGCAAAAAAGAACTCGCTCACTCCACCGGTAAATTCTCCGCGATAGTTCCTTCGAGAACTTTAATAGAAATCACAAGACTTCTCGAGAGAGAAGACGAAACGGTAACAGTGGTTATTCAGAAGAATATGCTTATGGTGGAAGTCGCTTCGACCGTACTCGTTTCGAGACTTCTTGAGGGCGAATACTTAAATTACAAGCAGATTATTCCTAACGCATTCCTGAGCGTTATAAGAGTTTCGAAGAATCAGATGCTTTCGAGTATAGAAAGAGCGGCAATCGTCGCGAGGGGAATGAAAAATCTCGTCAAGTTCGATATTAAAGAAGGCAACCTCAACATATCAGCAAGCTCGGAACTCGGCAAGGTAGACGAGAATCTTCTTATAAACCTTGAAGGAAAAGACCTCGTTATAGCTTTCAACAGTAAATATCTTACGGATATTTTAAGAGCGGTAAACGACGATTTCGTTTATATGTACTTCAACAGCTCTATTTCTCCGTGCGTAATCAAATCTTATCAGGGCGATCAGTACCTCTATTTATTGCTCCCCATAAGAATAAACGCGTAGCCTGCGGTAATGGCGTTCAAACGTCACCAATGACTATGAATAAGGAATTGAATCCCTAAAAAGATTCAAACAATAAAAACAGTTGACAAAGGGTGTAAAATTTAGTACAATTTTATTTCCGAAAAAATATATAAAAAAAGGATGATATTACAATGAAAAGAACTTACCAGCCTAAAAAAAGACAGAGAAGCAAAGTTCACGGCTTCAGAAAAAGAATGGCAACCAAGACCGGAAGAAACGTTTTAAAGAGAAGAAGACAGAAAGGTCGTCATAAGTTATCCGCTTAATTAAGTCAATTAAAAAGCGATAAATAAAGGTATATTATAAAAACAGAATATTATTTAAAAAAGCCACTTGACGGGTTCAGGTGGTTTTTTAGAAGTAATATTCGATTTTTATTAAGTCGTAACAGTGCGGGTAAAAGAATTTTGGATTTAAGATTAAAAAGAAATAAAGATTTTCAGTTTTTGTTTAACCGCGGAAACAGAAGTCATAAAGGCTCCGTTACGATGATATATCATAAATCGCGCGAACTGAAAATAGGATACTCGGTAAGCAAAAAACACGGGAAAAGCGTTCAGCGTAACAGAATAAAAAGACTTTTAAGAGCGGCTTTCAACACGTTAAAGAAGGATATAGATAAAAAAGTTTATATAGTTATCGTTCCTTCTGTAAGAGAATCTTACAAATACGACGTATTTTTAAATGATATGAAGTATCTTTTCGAAAAAGAAGGTTTAATTTCAAAAAAACAGGATTGAAAGTTCGTATCGAGAAATTTTTTTAAAGTAAAAAGCGTCGGCGTTAAGAAAAAAATCTATTCGGCTCAGCCGAAAGCGAACGTAAATTTCCGAAACAAATAGTCACACCGAACGAAATGCTGAAAAAATTAGTTTTGGCTTGTTTAAGATTCTATAAAAAAAGAATATCCCCTCTGCTTCCGGACGCATGTATATACACGCCTACGTGTTCGGAATACGCGTTTACCGCCGTGAGCAGATTCGGGGTAATAAAAGGCGGTTTTTTGGCTATAAAAAGGATACTGAGATGCAATCCGTTTTTTAAAGGCGGGGTAGATCCCGTTCCGGACAGAAAAAAAGATATAAAATGGGTATTGTGAATTATTCCGTTAAGTAACGGAGTAGAAGAAAATTACCGAACAAAAACGTGCCTGCATATTCTTATCCGAATAATCTAAAGGAAATTAACAGATGAATTTTTTAACTTTGCTTGCGGGAATGTCTTCCGCTTCCGAAGTGATAAGCAGTGAAATATCGCTTAACTTTATAGGTAAGTATATTCAATGGCTTATCGGAATTACGGGAAGCACCGGTTTGGGAATAATACTGTTTACCCTTACTTTGAGGCTTATCGTTTTGCCTTTCGATATAATTTCGAAGGTAAAAATGAAAAAGAACGCCATCAAAATGGAGAAAATGAGGCCGGAACTCGAAAGGCTTCAGAAACAGTATGCCAACGATAAAAATCTGTACAACCAGAAAATGATGGCTTTGCAGAAGAAAAACGGTTATTCCGTTTTATCCGGCTGCCTGCCTTCTATACTTTCGCTTATAATATTCTTCGTCGCGATAGACGCTTTCAGAATGTATTCGGCATTCGCAATGAACGAAGAGTATAACGAAATAGTTAAGACTTATAACAGTCTTGTAAAAATCAATACTGTAGAAAGCGCGGCTTCGGATATGTACGAGATTACCGAAGACGGTAACAACTTCGTAATAAGTTTAAAAACGGACGCTCTTTACGAAAACAGCGAGGATCTTAAAAAAGTAGTAAAACCGGAAGGCGATCACTACGTTTTAAATATAGATTCTTCCAAGAGATTTACCGCCGAAGCAAGCGAGTTTATAGATTCCGTAATAGAAAGTCTTTCGACGGAAAGCGCGTCGCGCCTCGAAAAAAAAGAGGGCGAGAGCGTATATACTTTCGTTGCCAAAAACTCCGATGACGAGGGTACGAGCGAGCAAAACCAAAACAAAGAGCTTGCCGAAAGCTTAATTTCGATCGTTTCGGACGATTACCTCGAAAAAAACGTGACCGTTAAGGTCAACGAGGGCGTAAAAGAAGCTTACACGAAAGGCAATATAAAACAATCGAGCTTTTTATGGGTTAAAAACATATGGATGCCTGACGTTTCTTACGAACACCCGATTCCCGCTACCGTAGAAAAGTTTAAAGAAAAAATCAGCGCGGCGGCAAGAAGATCCTGTTCGTGCGATAACGTAACGATAGAGATTGACGGTATCCAGTACGATATGGTTACAGCCGGTTTAGCCGACCAGAAAACAAGCCCCAACGGCTACTTTATAATGGTTGCGCTTTCCATTCTCACAACCTTCCTTTCGCAGTTCGTAATGCAGAAAATGCAAAAATCGCAGCTCGAACTTCAAAGTGTGGACGGACAAGCCGCGATGACGCAGAAAATGATGACCTGGATGATGCCTATCATGTTCGGTGTGTTCGCGTTCAGTTATTCTACCGCGTTCAGTATCTACATGACGGTAAGTTCTATCGTCACGACCGTTTCGAGTGTTTTGATAAACCTTATTATCGAGAAAAAGTACGACAACGCGCCTGAAAGCGTTGTTTCGAGAAGCAAAGGCAACATAAACAAGATTGAAAAAGAAGTCGAAAAAAAACAGGCGGAAGAAGAACAGAAACGCCTTGAAAAAAATAAGAAAAAATCCGATAAATAAAATATCCGATACGGAGGAAGCGCCCGGATGTAAAAAAAAGACGGGCGTAAGAACAGGAGGTCTTGATTAAAATCATGGAAGCAAAAGAATTCACCGCCAAAACGATAGAAGAAGCTATAGCGGACGGTCTTAAAGAATTAGGCATTACCGAAGAAGAGGCGGAAATAGTAATTTTAGATAATCCTCAAAAAGGATTTTTAGGTATAGGTTCCAAACCGGCGAGAGTTTCCGTAAAGAAAAAACAAACGGACGGCGAAAGAGCCGAAAGCTTTATAGAGGGACTTTTCGAAATAGTCGGAATTCCCGCTACAACCGAGCTTAAAGAGGATGAAAACTCAATTACGGTCAACGTTGTAACAACGACGTCTTCGGCGGTTATAGGGTACAGAGGCGAGGTTTTAGACGCTATACAGTGTCTTGCCGGCGCGGTTGCGAACAAGGGTAAGGAAGAATATCTCAGAGTAGTTGTAGACTGCGAAGGCTATCGCGGCAAAAGAGAAGAAACTTTAAAGATTCTTGCAGAGAAACTCGCGGCTAAAGCCGTAAGAACGGGCAGAAAAGTTTCGCTCGAGCCGATGAACCCGTTTGAAAGAAGAGTTATTCATTTTGCTCTTGCCGACAACGCCGAAGTTAAAACGGTAAGCGAAGGCAAAGAACCCAACAGATATATTTCCATAATCCCCAACAATATGACGTCCTCGAGACCTATCAGAGAGGACAGAAAAGGCTTTGGTGATAAGAAGCGCGGCGGTTATAACAGAGATGGCGGAAACAGAGAAAGACGCGGCTACAACAAGGACGGAGGCAGAGAAAGAAGAACTTCCGGTTTCTCCTCTATGAGCAAACCTCAGGTTAAGAGAAGCGGCTTCGGCGGAACGTACCTCGGAAACAGTTTGAAAGACAACCAGAATAACGACTGATATAAAAACAATAAATAAAGCCTCGTTTTTGTGAGAAAAACGAGGCTTTTATGTTGTAAAAGATAGTTTTGTTTTGTCTTTCCGTTGTAGGGGCGAGCATTGCTCGTCCCTACAATTCTGTTTTATTTTAAATTAAGCCGCCAAAGTGTTTGTAAACCAAGTGAACACGTATCCGATCGGGTTGTTGTTGTAGAACCAACTTAAAATAACCGTGTTGTTTACGTAATCTATAACGGAAGCGGGCATCGACGGCGAAATGAGAATAAATAATCCCGTTATTATACATACGATGCCGAAGCCTATGATCAGGTTGAGAACCGCGCCGAGCAGCATATTTATTCCGCCGATAACCGGTATTTTATTGAAGACATTTACAAATCTCCTAAGAATAAACATAACGATAGAAGAAATGATAAACATCAAAATCCAGGCAATCGCGCTGATGGTTATATTTACCATACCGCTTGCCACGACCGTTTTAATAGTCATGCCGTTTTCTGCCGCGGAACCGCTCGATATAGCATTGTTTATAAGGTTTGATATAGAAGAAAGAATAAAACTCGGAAGTTTTAATTCGGCTAAAACCGCCGAAATCTGTTCGTCGGTCAATTCGTTTAAAGGAACGTCTACGAATATTTTTACGGAATCGCTCATTCCCGCAACTGTATTAGAAACGACGTCCGCGTAAGTCGACGTCAGCGTGTCGTTAAGCGGTGACGCCGCGAGTAACGATGAAACCGGTTTGTAGAGAAGAAAGGAAATTATGAATATCATAAAAAGTCCTAAAAATCCTACGAGCAATCCCAAAAATCCCTTTTTTATACCTACAGCCATAAATATAAGGAATATAAGTACCAAAGCAACGTCGCCAACCCAATAAAAGGAAGACGTTTCGGCTAAAGTATTGAATAAATTCATAATATAACTCCCGATAGAAAATTTGTCAGAAAGAGCAAAGCGCACTTTCAAGCAAGAACGATGATTTTTTACCATATATTATATAGACAAAAAGGCTGTTTGTCAATACTTTTTTTTAAAATACGGTAAAATCACCAAAATTAAAATTACTTGTTTTTGCGTGAAAAAGGCGGTTTTTTTATTTGTAAACGGAAACCGAAACAAAAAGTCTTCCCTTTGAAGAAGTGCCGGTTACGCTTTCGAAAACGAACTTTCCGAACCCTCTTACGGCTATAACGTCGCCCTCTTTAGGCTCGTAAAAAGTTTTTTGAAGAAGTACTCCGTTTACGAAAATTTTTCCGTTTTTTATGAGTTCGACAGCCGATTCTCTCGGCAAATTGTAAAGTCTTGCGATTATCGCGTCAAGTCGCAGGGACGAAACGTTAACCGTTTTTTTTATAATTTCCGGATAGAATTCTTCCGGCAGAGTTTGTTCTTCGCTTACCGATACGGCTTCCCTTCCCACGCTTGAAAGTTCTTTTATTATAAAGTCAGCCACGGTTTCGTTTACGAAAAAATAGGCGGTGTTATTCTTTACGAATATATCTCCCGTTTTATCTTTTTCAATACCGAGCGACAGAACTGCGCCCAGGAAATCCCTGTGAGTAAGTTCGCCCGAAAACTTTTCTCCTTTCGGCTTTATTTTCAGTAATTTAACGGGAAAAGACTCGCTGTATCCGAGTTCTTCTTCGTCTCCGAACCTTGCAATTTTTCTCTCGGATACCTCGCTTCCGCCGAAAAATACGGCGTTTTTGCATTGGGGCAGTCGTTTTATATTTTCGATAACGGGCGGCGAAAGAAAGTCCGTAAAGGTAAAAATATTTCTGCTTTCGGCTCTTAAAGAAAGTTCCTCTATGCGTTTTATTAAAGAATCCGTTTTATTTGTTTCCATATACCGTTTATTTTAATATATTCGCCGAAAAATGGCAACGATTTTTTCATTGCCTTGAATTTTCCTTGACAAAAACACTTTTTATATGTTAAATTTTAAACGAGAAGTAATCCTATTTTAAGAGAATTGCTTTTTTCGGAGGTAACGATGAACTATTCGAGACAAAGGGAATTGATACTCGATTTTTTGAAGTCGAGCAAAGAGCACCCCACTGCAGAGCGAATACTTGAAAAAGTAAGAGAGGCGGATCCGCTCGTCGCGCGCGGAACCGTTTACAGAAATCTGACTCTGCTTGCGGAAACGGGTGAAATTATAAAAATTTCAACTTGCGCGGGAGGCGATAGATTTGATTATATTCACGAAAAACACAGCCACGCAATCTGTAAAAGATGCGGCAAAGTTTTTGATTTCTCCCTCCCTGTATGCGGAGAGCTTGTTTTAAAGCTTGAAGAAACTATGGAATTTATATCTTCGGAATGCGGAGTAACGGTTACGGGTATTTGCGAAGATTGTAAGAAAAATGCTTAAATAACGTGCGATAAACGGCACTTTTAAAAAAATAGGTGATAATATGGACGAATTTTTCAAGAAGATTTTATCGGCTGACGATAAAGAATACAGAAGCATTCCTTTCTGGTCGTGGAACGACGAACTCGAAGAGGACGAACTGAGAGAGCAGATAAGGTGGATGAAAAGTCAGGGCTTCGGCGGATATTTTATGCACGCGCGCGGCGGACTTACCACGGAATATCTCGGAGATAAATGGTTTAAATGCGTAGAGGCTTGCATTGACGAAGGAAAAAAACAAAATCTCGACAGCTGGGCTTACGACGAAAACGGCTGGCCGAGCGGTTTTGCCGGCGGTAAACTTCTTGAGGACGAGAACAATCGCGACAGGTATCTTACGTTTACCGAGGGCGATTTGGATAAGAAAGCCCTCGTATCCTATTATTACGACGGCGATAAGCTTGTAAGAACGACAGAGGCGGGCAAGGGTGTTTATTTAAACGTTTTCGAGCATATTGCCGCTTCCACCGCAGACATATTAAACTACGAAGTGGTAGAAAAATTTATAAAAGAAACCCACGAAAAATATAAAGAAAACATAGGAAAACAGTTTAATAAACTGTTAAAGGGTTTCTTTACGGACGAGCCGCAGTATTACAGATGGGCTCACGCTTATACGAGAATTCTGCCCGATTTTTATAAAAAAACGTACGGCGAGGATTTGCTCGACGGGCTCGGTCTGATGTTTGTCGAAAAAGAAGGGTATCGCAAGTTCCGCTACAGATATTGGAAGTGCATGCAAACCCTTATGCTTAAAAACTTTGCAGAACACATCTATAATTGGTGCAACGAAAACGGCGTGGAGTTTACCGGCCATTACGTGGAAGAATGCAACCTTACCTGGCAAATGGCTTGCAACGCGGGTATTATGCCTTTCTACGAATTTGAACATATGCCGGGAATGGATAAACTCGCGCGTATTCTGGAATCTCCCGTTCCTCCTCGTCAGGTTTCTTCCGTTGCTCGTCAGCTCGGCAAAAAGCGCGTGCTTTCGGAAATGTTTGCTTGTTGCGGTTGGGACGTTACTCCCTCCGAGCTTAAAAGACTTGCCGATTGGCAGTACGTAAACGGCGTGAACGTTATGTGCCAGCATCTTCTTCCTTATTCCGAATGGGGGCAGAGAAAAAGAGACTATCCGGCGCATTTCTCCTGGGCTAATCCGTGGGTAAGGCACGACTTTAAAACTTTTAACGATTATTACGCGAAACTCGGGTATCTTCTCGGAGAAAGCGAAGAAATAGTGAGCGTCGGCGTATTCCAACCCATTCGCAGCGCATATCTCGATTATAAAGAATATACGAGCGGTTCCGTGGCTGCGTTCGACGATTCTTACGTAGGCCTTTGCGAGAAACTTTCCGCAATGAATATTCCCTATCATATTCTCGACGAAACGATTATGGCTCGTCACGGAAAAACAGATGGCGGTAAACTCGTCGTCGGCAACTACTCTTACGACGCGGTTATTTTCCCGAAGACCACGAATATGGATAAGGAAACCAAAGAACTTTTTGAAAAATTCGTTTCAAACGGCGGAAAAGTTTTGTTTACGGACGGCGTGCCCGAATATCTTGAGGGCGAAGAGTATTCATATTCGTTCAAGAGCAATATAACTCTTGAAGAGATAGCTTCGGCTCAGCTTTACTCGATAGATAAAAAAGACACGAAAATTCAGTCTACTCTCAGGGTTTACAACGGCAGACCGTTTATATACGCCGTGAACCTCGACGAGGATAATTCCTATACCGTAGAGTTCGGAGGGAATTTCAAAGGTTTCGTTTCGCTTGATATAGAAAAAGGAACTACGGAAAAACTTTCCCGCAAACTTCGCTTTGAACCGGGACAGTCTTACGTTCTTTTCCTCACCGACGAGGAAACGCAATACTCTCCCGAAAAGGAAACGTTCTCGCTCGGCGGCGAATTTAACGTCGTCGATTGTTCGGACAACTACCTTACGCTCGACAGCTTAAAGTACTCCTTTGACGGCGTGAATTACAGCGACAAAATGCACTATATGGGCGTGTTTAACGAAATGCTCGATAAACGCTATGACGGGGATTTGTATCTTAAGTACGAATTCGAAGTCGAAAGCGTTACGGAGAAAATTAAATTCGTTTCCGAAAATATGAATAATATCGAAATGAAAGTGAACGGAAAAGAGATTTCTTTCGACGGCGTTTCGGACTTCGATAAAAAGACATATACCGCCTTTATCGCGGATAAAGTAGTAAAAGGAAAGAACGAAGCGGTTATAAAAATACACTTCTTCGAAGACGAAAAAGTGTACTACGCGCTGTTCGGAGAAAACGTTACGGAAAGTCTTAAAAACTGCCTTGCTTACAACACAACGATAGAAGCCTGCTATTTGCAGGGCGATTTCGGAGTTTTCTCTAAAGGCGGTTTCAGAAAAGGAAAAGAGCCTAACGTGCTTATTGCCGAAGACGATTTTTATATTTCCGAAAAGAGAAAGACCGTGTGCGATACCGTTTCGGAGGGCTTCCCGTTCTTTGCCGGGAACATTACGTTAGAAAAGAAGATAAACTATAACGGAGGTGCTACCGTTCTCGACCTGAAAGGAAGATTCCACCTTGCCGACGTGACCGTTAACGGAGTAAAAGTTGATAAGCGTTACTTCGACAAAAAGGTAGATCTCAAAGATTATTTGAAAAACGGCGAGAATACTATTCGCGTAACTCTTTATTCAAGCAACAGAAATCTCTTAGGACCTCATCACTATTTGAATGAAGAAGAGCCGCTCTCTGTAGGACCTAACACGTTCGAGCTTATCGGAACTTGGAAAAACGGCGTAAGTAATGCGGAGAGAAACGATTATTCGTTTGTAAAATTCGGGTTGTTCGAATAATTAAAATAGGAACAATAGGGACGGGAATCCCTAAACAAAAAAGTAGACGAAAAGCGGAGAGACATTAAAGAATCTTTCCGCTTTTCGTCTACTTATCTGTAATAAATAAAAGACTTAAGAGATGGGATACTTAACTCCTTATTATTCCGCTTTGCTTAAAAAAATCGTTCCGCAGAGCATTTCCTGAAAAGAATAGGTAGTCTTTCCGGTGTAATCTCCGAGCGGGCTTATCCTGAAAAGAGAGGGATAAACAGCCGTAACTCTACCTAAAAATTTAGCGTATTTGTTTCTGCCGAGATTTACTTTTACGGCTACCTTATATCCGAGCAAAGAATTGACCTTTTGTTTTACATCGTTTAAATTACCGCATGCTTTAATCATACTTTGATTATAGACGAAAAAAGCCTTTTTATACGCGAAAAACGGCACTTTTTAATTTTTAGATAAAACGCCGGAAGTCGAATCTTTAAAAATATCGGAAGACGAAAACCTGTTTAAAACTTCGTTTACGGTATCCTCTTTCTGAAAAGCGGAAAGTCTGAAATATCCTTCGCCTGCGTTTCCGAATCCTACTCCCGGGGTGCATACCACAGCCGTTTTTACAAGGAGATTCTCAAAAAATTCAAAAGAGTTTTTTGTATTCGGGCATTCTATCCACAGGTACGGGCAATTATCTCCTCCCGTGAAAAATAAGTTCGTTTTCGAGAAAAAATCTTTTAGTTTGTTTGCCGCCGACAAATATTTTTTGATAAGAATTTCGCATTCTTTTCGCCCTTTAAAAGACAGGGCGGCTTCTGCTCCGCGCTGCGTTACGTATGAAACTCCGTTGAAGGTTGCCGAACGCTTGCGTTTAACTAAGGAAAGCAGAGTTTTTCCGCCGGAAAGTTTTATTTTTTCGGGAACGACGAACCAGGAGCATCTTATGCCGGTGAATCCTGCAAATTTAGAAAAGCTGCAGAATTCAACCGCGCATTCGTCGGCGTTTTTTACGGAAAAAACGGTTTTAACCGCGCCGTCGCCCGAAAAAGCGGAATACGCGGCGTCGTAAAGAATTAAAGATCCCGTTTCAAGAGCG
This sequence comes from Christensenellaceae bacterium, assembly GCA_022768945.1. Taxonomy (GTDB): domain Bacteria; phylum Bacillota; class Clostridia; order Christensenellales; family Borkfalkiaceae; genus RGIG3732. Next base: position 17,121 of record JALEKY010000051.1, read on the forward strand.
AAATCAACCCATTTTTTAAGTTTTTCTTTATCGAAAGCGCTGCCCGTCGGGTTGTTCGGAGAGCAAAGAGTAATTACGTATGGCTTTTTTTCGATACCGTCGGGTTCGGGAAGGAAACCGTTTTGTTTGTTTCCGCATACGGAATATAGTTTGTTTCCTCTCATTAAAGCCGCGTCCTTATAAACGGGGTAGCACGGCTCTGCGATAAGCTCGTTTGAACGGTCGAATATATCCGGGAAAAGCGAGATATCGCTCTTTGTGCCGTCGCCTACTAATATCTCGTCCGTATCGATTTTAACGCCGAGATTTTTGTAGTAAGAAGCAATCGCATTTAATAAAAAAGGATAGCCGTTTTCGGGCGAATACCCCCTTTTTCGCGCATTATCGCCCATTTCTTCGGCTGCTTTTTTCATTGCGTTCACAGACGAAGGAGGCAGGGCGTACGCTATATCCCCTATGCTTAAATCGAGTATTTCTCTGCCGTCGGCGTCTTTGAAAGAGCTTGTTTTTTGCCTTATTTCGCTGAATAAATAATTGTCGGAAAGCTTTTTATATGAAACTTTTTCCGCTACTTTTAATAAGTTTTTCATTTTTGATTTGTTACTAAAAAAAGAACCTCCCTTCAAAAACGTAGTGAGCCTCGCCTGAAAGTTTTGCGGAAAAATCCTCCCGAATTTCGACGAAAACGAGCCCTCCCGGAGAGTTGATTTTTATTTTGCCGAAATTTTTCAGACCGAGACGACATAAAACGGCAGCCGCGGCGCATGAGCCGCTTCCGCAACTCAGCGTTTCGCCGCTTCCTCGTTCTATAACGCGCATTTGTACTCCTTCATCGTCCGGTTTTACGAATTCTACGTTTGCGCCGAACGGAAAAAAATCCGTTCCGTTAAGTTCTCTCGCTAAATTTAAATAATCGAAATCGAAGTTATCCACAATGCATACGGCGTGAGGATTGCCGACTGAAGCTCCTGAAAAGAGATATTCTTTTTTGCCGAACGGGAAAAGAAACGTGCATACGGATGGGAGATTTTCGCCTCTGAAAACAACATTACCCATATTGACGGTAAATGATTTTCCGTCCTCCTTTGATTCGATTTTTTTGACGCCCGCGTCGGTTAATACGCGAAAAACGTGGTTAATTGTTTTTTTGTTGCATTTTTCTTTTGAACTTTTGTTTAGGTTATCGCTCGCGCGGATACTTTTATCGTACAGGTGTTTTCCTATACAGCGGAGGGCGTTGCCGCATATTTCCCCGCGCGTTCCGTCCGAATTAAACATTGTCATACGAATGTCGGCGGAGGAAGTTTCGCTTAAAACGATAAGTCCGTCGCTGCCTGCTCCGAAGTGCCTGTCGCTTATTTTTTTTGCGAGAGAGGGGTAATCGTTATAATAATTTTCGCGCTCGTCTATAAAGCAATAGTCGTTGCCCGAAGCGTGCATTTTAAAAAAATTGATAGAGTTCATATTAAATAATATGACGCAAGACGGAAATTTGTGAATAAAAAAATTTTTTTCGTCAATAAACAGAGTATGAACTATTGTAATTTAAATAAAGAAAATCCTCCCTGTTTTGGCGGAAATATAAGCGAATATTTTTCCCGTGAAACCAAAAAGCCTTTTAATGCCTACAAAAACGTGTATTTGTGTATCGGCTCGGATAAAATCGTGTTCGATTGCCTTGGCCCTTTGGTCGGCTCGCTTCTCATGAAGAATAAAGACTTTCACGGTTTTGTGTACGGCACGATGAATTGTCCCGTGACGGCATTGCAGGTTGACGCCGCGATTAAGTTTATAAGAAGATTTCATTTCGGAGCAACGGTCACCGTGGTGGATTCGGCGGTCGGAAAGAAAGAGGATATAGGTAAAATAAAGTATTACGAAAGGGGGTTGCGCCCCGCTCTCGGAATGGATAAGCAGATGTCGATTGTCGGAGATAAAAGCGTTATGGGCATCGTTGCCACTAAGGAAACAGTCAAGGATATATACAGTTCCGCGGTAAAACTTAAGGACGTTTACGCTATGGCGGAAGAAATTGCGGAAAGTATCTTTCTCGGCACTCAGGAAAGATACAAAGAATTTAACGATTGCGATTACGATATTTACAGAAACTAAAAAAGTCCGGTTTATGCGTGAAAAACGGGACTTTTGGGATTTTTAATTATTAGATTCAGATAAAATCGAAAACGAAATGTCGGGATTTTAGTCGTCGATTAAAGCTTTCACTTCTTCGTCGACCGTTTCGTCCGGCTCCTCGTCTTTCTTTGTTTTTTTGAATTTCAGGTCGGAAAGAGGGTAATCTTTATAAGAGAATTCTCCTTTGTTGTCGAATTTTACCCTTACGGTTTCTCTAAGCATATTGTTTGCTACAACCGAAGCTTTTCCGTCCGGAGTGGTAACTTCGGAACCGACTTTCGGCATTTTTTTATAAACCTCGCTGTAATACGCGTTCTCGTATTCGAGACAGCACATCAGCCTTCCGCAAAGTCCGCTTATCTTTGTTGGGTTGAGCGAAAGGTTCTGAGTTTTTGCCATTTTTATCGTAACTTTTTTAACGTCGGGCATACAGCACGAGCAGCAGCATTCTCTGCCGCACGGACCTATGCCTCCCAAAATTCTCGTTTCGTCGCGTATTCCGATTTGTCTGAGTTCGATGCGAAGTCTGAACGTCGCGGCAAGGTCTTTTACAAGCTCGCGGAAGTCGATTCTTCCGGGCGCGGAAAAGTAGAAAACGACTTTGCTGTTGTCAAAAGAGAACTCGCAGTCTACGAGCTTCATTTTAAGCTTGTGAGCTTCGATTTTTTCCTGCGCGAGTTTCAACGCTTCGGGGCGGCGAAGTTCGTTGTTTTTAATGCGTTCGAGATCCTTTGCCGAAGCCTTTCTTATAACCGGCTTTAAAGGCTGAACGATTTCGTTGTCCGGAACTTCCTTGGGTTCTATTTTAACATAGCCGTATTCCTGACCTTTTGCGGTCTCGACTATAACGCAAGTATCCTCTTTATAAAAATTCTTGCCCGGATCGAAGTAATAAACTTTCGCTGTGTGATTGAATTTTACTCCTACGATTTTTGCCATCTGTAATTCTCCTCTAATAAAGCGAACAGAAGTTTGTCCGCAAGCATGGTCTGATTGCCGTTATTGTTGACAGCGTTTGCGGCTTTGTCGAGGTCGTCGCAGAATTCGAGCAATGCGCCCTCGTCGTATTTTTTTTCAAGAAGCGCAAGGTCGGCTTCTTTGTCGAAGTTGATTAAAAGTTCTTTTTTGCCCTCTTTTATAAGCAGCAAATCTCTTACGACTATCCGCATCGAGGAAACGAACGCGGCGAATTCGTCGCGAGATTTTTTTTGCAAAATCAGCGAATAACGTGCGATATCGGGGCTTTTTTTGAGCCCTTTCAGGATAGAAACGCATTCGTCGGAAGTCTTTTCCGTATCGAACGAGTTGTAAATTTTTTCCGCCTCGCCGGGTTTTCCGTCCGCAAGCGCCGCAGATTTTTTCAGTTTGATTTTATCGGGGAAAGAGGGGGACAAAACGTCGATAATCTCTTCTTCCGAAAAAGCGGGGATTTCAAGTTTTCTCACTCTGCTTTTTATTGTCGGTAAAAGCGTGAAAGTGTTTGTCGCGCCGAGTACGATTATTACGTTCTTAGGCGGTTCCTCGAGCGTTTTTAAAAGTTTGTTTTGAGAGGGAAGGTTCATTTGTTCCGCGCCCGAAATGCAGAACATCTTGAGTTTTGCTTCGAGCGGTTTTACGAAACATTTTTCCCCGACAATAAGGTCTATGCCTTCGGTTGTGGGCTTACTTCCCTCGGACGGGTAGAATTCGCAGTCGCAAAAACTCTCTTTGTCGATGAGCTTGCAAAACCTGCATTCTCCGCATAAGCCGCCTTTTTCGCACATTATCGCCTTGGCGAACGCCCTTACGTAGGCGCGGAGATACGTTTCGTCCGAGCAAATCAAAAGGTAAGCGTGCGCGAAAGAATCGTTATCTCTGTCGTTTATAATTGTGCGGTAAGCCGCTGTTTTTATAAAGAATTTTTCGGGAAGATTCATTTTTATTATAAGATTCCGCGGGATTTTAATGCGGAAACGATATTGTCGTGCGTTTGGTATTTGTTGCCCATGCAGGGGATTTTGATAAATCTCATCGGGTATTTTTCAGCGAGAGCGAGGTAGCCTTTATAAACTTTCATGTGAAACTCCGCGCCCTCGAGTTCTATTCTGTCGTTTTTATCGACGCCGCCCTTGCGCCTGAAAGCGTCTTCGGGGGAGATGTCGAGAAAGAGCGTTACGTCCGGCATGCAGTTTTCGTATGCGAAGAAGTTTGCTTTTTCCACGGTTTCCGTTCCGAGCCCTCTCGCGTAAGCCTGATAAGCGAGCGACGAATCCAAAAATCTGTCGCAAAGCACGAGTTTTCCGTCGTTTAAAGCGGGTATGATTTTATTTGAAAGATGGTCCGCCCTTGCCGCGGCATAGAGAAGAGTTTCGCATTCGTAAGACATTCCCTTATTTTCGGGGCTTAAAATTATCGAGCGGATTTTTTCCGCGACGGGTGTTCCCCCCGGTTCGCGAGTCAGAATATAGTCTATGTTGTTTTTATTGAAGTACTCGGCAAGAAGATTGCATTGCGCGGATTTTCCCGCGCCCTCGCACCCTTCCAGAGTAATGAATTTACCTTTCATTTTTTACCTTGATTACTTTTATGCAGCCGTTTTCCGTTCCGAAAACGTTTTTGCCGGTTGCCAATATATCCCGTATGTTTTCGGTTATTTTTTCACCCGCAAAAACTATCGGATAGCACGGCGGGAACGTTCCCGCGTTTACCGCGGATATTCTTCCCTCCGAATTTTCGATTTTTACAAGTTCGAATTCGGCGTGAATTGCCGTCGAGTATGGAACGGCGCGGTTTGGTAAACCGCTTAAAATATGCCGTTTTTGTGTGATATACGGCACTTTTTTTGTTTTTACGTATTCTTCGAGCGCGACGAGGAGTCTTTCGAGGTCGTTTTTATCTGTCATTATCGACGCCATAAGTACCAAATACCTGCCGTCGCACATCTCTATAAAAATGTTTTTCTTTTCCAAGAACGAAACCAAATCATTCGCGTTAAGAGAGGAAGAAAAACAATCTATCACTATTTTAGTTTCGTCCGATACGGGTAAAAACTTTATTCCGAGTTCTGTCGATTGTTCTTTGAAGCGGTTTATATCTGTCAGAAGTTTGCCAAACAAGTCTTTACCGTAACTTTCGGCAAAATATTCCCCGTATTCTATCGAAGCCATCAGCGGGTACGACGGGCTTGTGGTCCGAAACACGGAAAGCCCTTTTAAAGCCTCGGCATTAAGGCTTTCTTTGTTTATATTGAGAATCGAACATTGAGTGTAGCAGGGCAGAGTTTTATGTACCCCGTCCACCCAGACGTCGGCATACCGCCCTGCGTACAGGCTTTCGTCTAAGAACTTCAAATGCCCTCCGTGCGCTCCGTCGATTCCGAGTAAAACACCGTGTTTATCCGCGATATAGAGGGTTTTTTGTAAATCCGGCACTATTCCGTAATAGTCGGGAGAGGTTAAAACCACGCCGCAAACGTCATTGTTTTCGCTTAAAATTTCGTCTATTGCGTCTATATCCGGGCGGGGAATATCGTCTGAAAAAACGCTCGGAACAAACAGCGGCTCGAGCCCGAAAAGGTCTATCGCGTTAAAAACACTTTTGTGGCTGTTGCGCTGAATTATTATTTTTTTGCCCTCGCGCTTCATTGCGTAAATCATGGCGAGGATAGCCGCGCTCGAGCCGTCGGTTACAAAATAGCTGTGCTCGGCGCCGAGTATATGCGCTACGTTTTTTTCAGCTTTAAAAATTACCCCTTCGTCTGTTTCGAGACACCCGGAAAAAGAAAGTTCCGTTATGTCGTAGTCTGCAAGAGAATAAAGATTTCCAAAACCGTTTTCGCAGTCTTTTCCCTTGTGTCCGGGCATATGAAAGCGCGCGGGGGAAGATTTTGCGTAGCGTTCGAGCATATCGAGAACGAGCGGCTTTCGCATTTGTTTTTTGCTCATAAAGAAGTGTAAGTTTTAACGGTTTTTACAAGAAAAGCGAGGCTTTCGTAAACCAGATCCGCCTGATAAGAAGAGTTGTTGAAAACCGAGAGAACCACTTTGCCGACGGTTGCGCCTTCGCCCGTTTCGCTCGTTCCGCCCATAGTGCAAAGGTTTGCGAGTTTTTTGCCGGTAGTCGGGTTGCTTCCGCAAAGAGCGTCGAGATCGTCGAGTTTTATGCCTGTTTTCATAGTAACTTTCTCGTCGCCGTTTTCGAATTCGGAAATTTTCCAGATAGAAGAAAGCTCAGGATTGTTAAGCCATGCTCGCAGCGTAAACGCGTTGTCGCGGATTTTTTCAAAGCGGTCTATTTCCTGTTCCGCTTTAATCATTCCGTGGCGGTAAAAGTTATCCGATTTTTTTCTCACGTTAAAGAAGTTTATAATCGCGTCTTCGTCGAAAGTCCCGTCGTCCGTCATATTTCCGTTGAGTTTGCAATAGGAAATCGCGTCGGTTACGAGTTTGTCGAGATCGTAAAAATAATAGGAGTATCTGTCGAAGAGGGATGCGAAAGTTTCCTTCCCGTCCTTATCGGTGCTCTTAATTTCCTTGCCGGTGTCGGAAATGAACATAACGTCGAGCTGACCTACGCTTGACCAAGCCGTGATTTGCTGGCTTACCGTGGTGTTGCTCGCGCTGAAATCTCCTAAGCTGTAAAATCGAGTTGCGTACACTTCGTAGGAATAGTACTCGCCGTTGTCTTTCTCGACGTCGATAAGGTCATCCATCTGACCTTGTTCGGTAACTTTTACGTTGTAAGCATAAATATTAAGTTGTTGTCCTTCGGAAAGTCTTGCTCCGAGCGTGGTGAAAAGAAGCGACCACACGAAAATGCCCGCCACTATAAGCGCGATTATTTTCCACAAGTCGTAAGAAAGGAGCTGACTCAGTCTTTTTTTCGTAATTCTATTATCCATGCCTGTTATTCAGCAAAAGGGAAACCCGATTTATAGGCTATCTTCGACGGATAACCTATTATAGAATTCCTTTCTTCGTCGCTGATTACCGAAAAGTCGGCGGTAAGAAATGAACCCTCTTGAGTGTTCCTTTTGAATTTTCCGAATTTTTTATTTTGAATTAAACTCCGCCGGGTTTCGAACGCCGACGGAGATCGCGGTTTTAACGAATTATTTCTTTATCGGCTTCATTGTGGGGAACAGCAGAACGTCTCTTATCGTCGCGCTATTCGTGAGGAGCATAACGAGTCTGTCGAGCCCGAGTCCGAGGCCGCCCGTCGGGGGCATGCCGTATTCGAGCGCGGTTACGAAATCTTCGTCTACCTCGGCGTTTGCGCCCTGCGCGCGTTTAGCGTTTACCTGTTTTACGAATCTTTCTCTCTGGTCGATAGGATCGTTGAGTTCGGAGAACGCGTTGCCCATTTCGTGACGGCAGATGAAATATTCGAATCTTTCGGTGAAAGCCGGCTCGCTCGCCTTGCGTTTTGCAAGAGGGGAGTTTTCAACCGGGTAATCGTAAATAATCGTAGGCTGAACGAGTTTGTCTTCGACAAAAGCGTCGAACATCGCGATAAGAACGTGTCCTTTCGTAGCCGCGTCGCCCTCGTCTACTTCGCAACCGAGGCGTTTTGCTTCCGCTCTCGCTTCGGCGTCGTCCTTCCATGCATAGTAATCCGCGCCGCAGTATTTTTTAACCGCTTCCGCCATCGTAAGTCTCGTCCAGGGGGAAGCCATATCGATTTGCTCGCCCTGATATTCTATTACGCCCTTGCCGCAGATTTTAAGCGCGAGCGTACGGTACATATCCTCTATTAAATCCATCATATCTTTGTAATCGCTGTAAGCTTCGTACATTTCGATGGAGGTAAATTCGGGGTTATGGAAGGCGTCCATGCCTTCGTTTCTGAAAATTCTGCCTACTTCGTAAACCTTATCGAACCCGCCGACGATAAGTCTTTTAAGGTAAAGCTCCGTTTCTATGCGGAGGTACATATCTATATCGAGGGTGTTGTGGTGGGTTTTGAAAGGTCTTGCCGCCGCGCCTATTTCAAGGGTGTGGAGAACGGGGGTGTCTACTTCGAGATATCCGCGCGCGTCGAGATAAGCCCTGATTTCCTTTAAAATACGGCTGCGCTTAACGAAAGTTTCCTTAACTTCGGGATTGACTATAAGGTCTACGTATCTCTGGCGATAGCGCGTGTCCGTATTCGTAAGCCCGTGGAATTTTTCGGGCAGAGGGAGAAGGGACTTGGAAAGAAGCTCTATTTTATCCGCGTGGATAGTGACTTCGCCCGTCTGCGTTTTGAAAACTTTTCCGCTTACGCCGAAAATATCGCCTATATCGCACTGCTTAAAACGCGCGTAGTCATCTTCGCCTACGTCGTCGCGGCGAATGTACGCCTGAATAATCCCTTCGCCGTCCATAAATTTGGCGAAAGAAGCTTTGCCCATTATACGTCGAATAGTCATTCTGCCCGCGATTGCGACTTCCTTGCCTTCGAGCTCGTCGAAGTTTTCTGTTACCTGCCGGGAAGTGTGCGTGCGGGGGTATCTTACTTTTTCGTAGGGATTTCTGCCCTCCGCCTGAAGCGCGGCGAGCTTGTTCCTGCGAATTACCATTTGTTCACCGAGTTCTTTTTCCTGCTGCTCTTCGGTTTTGAGTATTTCTTCGCTCATGATTTTTCTCCGGAATCAGTCTATCGAAACGACGGTGGCTTTCTTGGAGCCGCCCGGAGCGTTTACGGTAACGGTTTCGCCTATTTTAGCGTAAAGAAGAGCCTTGCCTACGGGCGACTCGTTGGAAATTCTGTAATATTCTCCGTCGTGAGTGCCGGACTCGGTCGTACCTACGATGATGTATTTGTCAGTTCTGTTGAGTTCGGGATAGTGAACGGTAACTTTACTGCCCGTAACTACGCCGTCGCTCAAAGAGTGCGCTTCATCGATGATGGTTGCGTTTTTAAGTTTTGCTTCTATTTCGAGTATCTGACCTTCGATAAGCGATTGCTCGTTTCTTGCCGCCTCGTATTCGGCGTTTTCGGAAAGGTCGCCTTGCGCTCTCGCTTCCTTGATGCGTTCTACTATCTCGGGACGTTTTACAAGTTTAAGTTCGTCTAACTTTTTTTCGAGATCCAGATAACCTTGTTTTGTTAAAATTACTTTTTCGTTCATATATAACCTCTTTTGCGGGAACCGTAACCGTTTTCGCCTTGTCGGCGTCTTGGGAACGAGGTAATCGGGCGTCCGCTTTATTTCAATATATCATTATATATTATATCCCGTCGATTGTCAAATATTTTAAGTTCGGGCGGTTTCGATTGATGAGAAAAGAGAGGGGAAAATATTCTTAAAGAAACCCGGAAATTTCGTACTTGCTAAACATATAATATACGCGCACGCGCGCGCACGCGCGTGAAAATAAAGAGCGTTAAACCAATAGGCTCAGACTTTCTTACTGCGAAGAAAAAAATAAAAAATTTTTTTGAGGAAAGTACATTCTGGCTCAAAATTTTTTAAGGGAAAAGCAGAGGGTTCGCTCAAGTTTTTTACGTGAAAAGAAAAATAAAAACGAGGGAAATTATGTTTTTACGAAAAAATTAAAAAATGGAATTTCGGCAAAAAAAGCTCGGGGGAACCGATAAATTTTTCTTAGAGGGAAGAAAAGAAGGAAAGAATTTTGTCGAAAACTATTAAGAGATAAAAGGTTTCACAAAGGAAAAACGTATTTCGTCATTCGTCGGC
>JALEKY010000040.1 GCA_022768945.1 Christensenellaceae bacterium
GTCCCCGAGCGGAGTATCGCCTATAAATGCGGTTCCGTCAAGATCTATAACGACGTATTTGATTTTTGCTAAAGTTTTTTTCATCGTCTATCCTCCGATATACACTTTTTTAATTGTTTCAGAAAAAAAGTTTTATAGGGAAACATCGATTCGTCCGGCTACGCACGGTTCAAACTGCGGCAATATAAAACAACATGCCGAACGAGATTTATCTTTATCGAATTTGCCTATCTTTTATCGAGTTTGCCTATCTCCGCATACAGAGCGAGTCTGTCCTCGAGCGAGGGATTGTTCTTCTTAGCCCTTTCGCCGTTAAGACCGTCGCCAAGCGAACACGAACAGCTCTTTGCATGCCCCGCGACGGCACGGAGATTCCTTATGTATTTTTCTCTTCTCTCCTCGCTTTTAGTAAACGAGGAAGTCGCGGCGTCAAACCTTTGACGGGGCGAATTTATATCGAAGCACGGCAATACGAACATATCGTATTTCGCGGCAAGTTCGTCTATAACCGACAGTTTCTCGTCAGTTATATTCGGCATAACGCATTCTATTCCGTCAACGCCCCCTGCCGCAAGCACGGATATAATCTCCTCGGCATTGTTATCTTCCGCAGGGAAAACTTTCTCCTCCCCGCCGATATGCCTTACGGTGCCGCCGAGATAATTATACGTAACCAGCCCGCCGAACTCCTTTGCGAGCGCGACGGCTTCTTTAAGCTCTATCGCATCGGTTGCCGGAACGTAAAAAAATCTTATCTCGTTTTTTATGCAATCTACCAAATCATACGCGAAATAGGGGCTTTTTTCATCCGAAAGGAATAAATCGAAGCGCTCGTCCCAACCGATTTTCAAGCCGTCTTTCAAAAAATTCTTTATCTCCTCGGCAGACGAATATTTCTCGCAAATCTTCTTTGCAAAAGCAAAAAGAATGTGCCTTTCGGTTACCGTTCCACCGCCGAGAAAACGGGAATTTTTAAGTACGTCCCGCACGAAGTCGACGCTCATACCGAATTTTTTTATCCGCGCGTTTAGGCGTGCGGTCATCTCTCTGTCTCTCGCGAGGCGGGCGCGGCGTACGCTTTCAAGCCGTTTGTTAAGCTTTTTTACGCACGAAAAAGGAACTCCCTTTATCGAAACGAACGCTACGTTGTTTTCGTAAATGCTGTTAAACTGCATTTCTTTGCCGAAATTCGCCTTTACCCGTAGCTGAACACCGTAAGACGCTTCGATATTTAAAATCTCCGCAGCTTTTTTGAATTCCTCTGCCCCCGAAAGCGTGTCGTGGTCGGAAATCCCCGCGAGCGAAAGACCGCTTTTATAAGCCATGTAAACGGCAAGCGAAGGCGAATACGGAGAAAACGAATAATCCGTATGTATCGCTAAATTTATGTCCTCGCCCGTTTTAGAAGGCACGAGCGACGAGTCGTCCGCCTCCGCCTTTTTCAAAAGAGATACCCCTTTAAGTCTTTTCCTCTTTGACGGGTGAGAAAGCATTTTTATCAAATCTACTCTTTGCATAATCCTTAATAAGCTTGACATATCTTCGGTTTTCAGCCGAAAATCGGATATTTCATAATCATATTTTATTTTGCGAAAAACTCTGTTTATTACAGACTTTACGCACTGCAAGCGACGCTCGGGAAAAAGGGCTGAAAAGCCGCCTTTTCGATAGGTTCTAACGCTACGCCACTGGCTACGTTTTTTTCGTCGATATTATTATTTTATCCCTTTCCTTCGCTTTTGTCAAGCGTATATCGTTTTTATGGTTTTTGAATGATATTCGCCCTTTAAAAAATAAAAGACGCGCCGCGGCGAAAAACGCCGCGGCGCATACCTGAAAACAATTAAAAGAGCCCTTTTTCTCACGTTATCAAGTATTTTCTAAAAAATCAAACAAGTAGTTCCCAAAGCTTTGCTTTCAATTTTTCTTCTTCCGGAGAAAACAATTTCCTTTCGCTTTTCAAAGTGTTTATATAAAAACCGTCTTTAATTACGCCGTTTAAGCCTAAGACGTATATCTTGTCGGAAATAAGCAGAGCTTCGGAAATATCGTGCGTTACGAACACGCAGGTTCTTTTAAAGCTGTCGCAAAGAGACAAAAACACCTTAATCTGTCGCATTTTTAACGCGGGATCGAGAGCGGAAAACGGTTCGTCCATCAGGATAAGTCCTGACGGATAGGCATACGCCCTCGCAATGGCTACTCTTCTCGCCATTCCTCCCGAGAGATTGCACGAAAAGTCGTTTCTTCTGTCGTACATTTCGGTCGTTTCAAGTAACCTCGTTATGCACTCTTTTTTTTCTTTCTCGGGCATATTTCCGAGAACGAATTCTACGTTTTCCCATACGGTCATATTCGGAAACAGTCTGCTGTCCTGAAACACGTAGGAAACCTTTTCGGGGCGGATTACTTCGCCTTCCGCGTCGGTAAGCCCCGCGAGAATATTGAGAATAGTGCTTTTCCCTGAGCCGGACGGGCCTAAAACGCAAGTCGTTTTTCCGTCGTCGAAATCGAGATTAAGCCCCGAAAACACGGTTCTTTCGCCATATTTTTTGGTTATGTTTTTCAGCGAAGCCTGCATTTTAAGGACGCCTCCTTTATTATTCTCGATGAAAGTCTTATGACTATTTCCGTAAAATAACTCATAGCGACTGCAACTATCGTGTAGGCAAAAATACCCGCCATATCCACGTAAGACTTTGCTTCCGCCATCAGCCCTCCTATGCTCGAAACGGTTTGGGTAACCGCCTCCGCCGCTATTATCAGCTTTACGGTAAGGCTCATCGTATTGACTACGTCCGAAAAAATATATGCCCGAACGGACGGAATTACAAATTTAGTAATCGAGCGAAAACGCGAAACGTTATAGACCTTTACGACTTGTTCGAGTTCGCCCGAGCAGTTTTCGAGCGCGGTGTAAAATGACGCGTACAGAGTCGGGAATATCACGAGAAACGCGATTAAAACCGCTCTGAACCATCCCTTAAGCGCGATATAGCATATAAAAATGACGGATATCGTCGGCAATGAACGCAGAATTACCACCACGGGATAAAACATCTTGCGGAACACGACGCTCGCTCTCGACAAAAGCGCAAACGCAAGCGCGGCGCAAAAGCCTATCGCAAACGCAACTACGGAGCGCAAAAGCGTGTTGCCGGCGGAAACCCAGAATTCACCCTTGCCGAGAATCGAGCCGAGTTCTTTAAACGCCGATTGAGGCTTCGGGATAATAAGCTCTATGCCGTACGCATACGCCGCAGCAAACCATATCCCGAGAATTATCATCACTGTCAGGACGGGCAGCAAAACGTCCGAAATTTTAGTCTTCTTATTATCGAAAGTGCCCTTTTTCTCAGTTAAATTCACAGATAGAAACCTTCGTCGGGAAGCTTACCGCCGATAAGTTTCGCGTTAAAATCTTTTAATATATTGAAGTAACTTTCAACGTCGCTTCTCGCTGCGGAAGAAGCCGAATAGCCTACGCTGCTGCGGTTGATAAGCTCTTCGTCAACGGTAAGTTTCGGGTTAATCGAAGTGCTGCCCTTGCCGGAGAGAATTTCCTTAAGTTTGTCGACATTGGTTTTTACAAACTCCGCATTGCTTTCGAGAAGCCCGTTTAAAGAAGCTACGAAGCTCTTATCCCCGGCAAGCTTTTCGGAAATTACCACGCCTGCCTGAGTATAATTTTTGCCCGCTACTTTTTTCCATTCCGCCTGAATATCGAGCACAACGCTCGTGCTTCTCAAAAGATTGCAGGTTGAAACGGCGGGTTCTCCGAGAACTGCGTATTCTATCGAATTGCTCGCAAACAGCTGCATGATTTCGCTGCCCGCGGAAACGTACTGGAACGCGACTTTGCCCTCTATGGGAGTTTCGCTTTCGATAAATTCTATTCCGTTTTGCTGTAAAATATATTTAAGCGTAATGTCGGGCGTTGCGTTTCTGCCGATATTATATACGATTTTACCCTTTAAGCTTTCAAGACCGTCAATCGGCGTTTTGCCTACCATATAAAGATTGCCGAAAATATTGACCGAAGCGAGCTTGATTTTCGCGCCGCCGTTATATAAAATCGCGGCAAGATTGAGCGGCATAACCGCAACGTCTGCCTCGCCGTTCGCAACGGCTGCTTTTATAGGATCCGCACCCGAAACGATAGTGCTTTCAACGTCATAGTCGCCTATTTTTCCGCCGTCGAGTATGTTCGCAACGGCAAACGCGGGCGCGCCGTCGGGAGCGTAAAGAGTAATCGTTTCGGCGGGAATGGTCTCGCACGATACGAACAAAAACGTCAGCATAAGCACCGCAAGCAATGATAATAATTTCTTCATTTTTTGTCCTCCGAAAATGTTGTTTATTTTTTAAAACCTCGAATAACGCGCGTTTTACGGGGTTAACGATGTTTTTTAAACTGGTTATTCGTCTTGAGAAGAAGTCGGAAGTTCAGTAACCGCCGTCTTTACCGTAACGCTGTTAAGCCTGCCGAGCTTTCCCGAAAGAGCGGAAATTCTTTCGTTCGAACCGCGCACGATGAGAGAAATCACGTATATTTCTCTTTCTCTGTCGGGGAGTCCCGTTCTCGACAAAATTACGTCCGCAAAGCTCGAAAGTATCTTTTGCACGCTTTCCACCATGCTTCTGTCTTTCTCGATTATTATGCCCACAACGCCGATTTTCATTATTGCATCCTCTCTTTAAACAAAAATAAAACGCGCGATGAATTTAATCAAAGCGCGTTTATAAACGGTTTTATTATTTCCCTGCGCGGAAAAAATCAGCAAAACAGGATATATTCGGCACACTTCAGGCGCCGAACAGAATTTCACCGCCCGAGAGGAACAAACCGCCGGGGTGGTTTCAGGCGAGGTTCTTTCGCTTTTTACCGTATAACTTACTCTCCGAAAAATTCATCGATTTAGTTTTTAATTTATTTCTATTTTAATACAAATTCCTGATTTTGTCAAGTATTTTTCTCAATATATTTCGATTGATTCTGCGTTAACGTAAAGCTTAAATCTATCAGCATTTTTACTCTGTCGTCAAACTCTTTTCCGTCTAACACAATCGAAATCCAATGAGTTTTATTCATATGATATGCGGGCAAAAAGTCGCCTTTTTCGCACGTTATCAGCGTATTTATAAGCGCAGGTTCGCTTTTTACGTTCATAACGGAAGTAAAGCCTTCGCCCGTAAAGCCGAGAGATTTGTTTTTAACGCGCATTATAATGCCGAACCACTTTCCGTTGTCCTCGCGCCGAAACACGACTACGTCGTCCTTAAAAGGAGCGTCAATCTTCGCCGCGTATTCCGCCGAAATATATTCGCAAATCTCCGTTTTCTCCATCGACCTCGCCTCTTTTGCCCCGAACTCGATTAAACTATTTTTATACAGTCGGGTTTATTCACGGTAGTTTTTACCGAACCGTCCGGCTGTTTTTCCGCAAATACTTCAATGTTTCCGAACGGCGTGGGGTAAACGCCCTTTACGTATCCGAGGTCGGAAATATGCGGATTCACCTCGAAAGTTTTTCCGTCGAAACCAACCTGTTTTATACCGAGAACGTATTCGGAAAGGTACCCTATAACGCTGCTTGCCCAGCCGTGGCAAAGACTGTGGCGGAAGCCTTTATAGCAGAAACTGCCGAAATCCCCGTGAATGTCTTTTTTACCTTCGACAGGCATCGAGTCTATCGGGTAAGCGTTTTCAGCCCATTCAACGTCGAAATCTTCCCAGAAAGTCGTCGCGCCGAGTTCGAGCATTTTTCCGTAGTATTCCCTTATCATTCCGAGAATTTCGTCGTACTTGCCGTACTTTGCGAGAGCGGAAAAGATGAAGTAATTCAAAAAAGTCGTAAGCCCTTTCGTTCCGCCTTTTTCGAGAACTTCAAGATTTCTCTTCGACTTATCGCCCGAAAGAACCGCCATAGCGGCGATTTGTTTATATTTCCTTATTTCGTAATTTTTACGGCTAAGCCTCGTTAAAATTTCCGAAGCCACTGCCTTATCAAAACCTACGTAATCGTACACTTCGATAACGGAAGAAATAATTATTCTCAGGAGATAATTCATTCCGGCTATTTCGTCGCAGCGTTTATCCTCGTCGTCATCGCCTACGTCGAAGTGCGACGGCCAATCTATGAAATTCATCGGAAAATGCGTCGTTCCGTCCTCGTCGATTTCGTTCAAAATCATACCGAGTATGTCGTCGAAATCGTTTTTGCTCTCAACGATATACGAATAATCTCCGAATCTTTTGCAGTGTTCTATAACGTTAAGCATCCACCAGGCGGAGTACATCGGAATTCCGTTCATCCAGGTGCCTTTCGGCATCGTGTCCTTAGAATAGTCGAGTGAATTCTTTATCTCCGGAACGTCCGAAAACATCGTGTATGCCGACTTGATTTCGGGGAAAAGGTCGCCTACCCATACGAGTCTGTCGCGCTTAATTCCGTCCCATATGTATCCGTTTTTCAGATTAAGTCTTAAAGTATAAGCGGCGGTTTCGCGAATTTTGTTAAGAAGCTTGTCGCTCGTTTCAAACAACCCCTGTTCCGGTCTTTTGTCCACGTCGCTCGCCGCGCAAACCGTTTTTACCGAAAAATGCCCGTTTTCGGGAAAATCTATCCTCAAAAATCTGAAGCCGGTAGAGCCGAAAGTTCCGTCCGAATACGACGGCAAAATAACCTCGAAATCTCTCGGTGAATGGTCGTTGGTTGCGTTTTTATATCCGAGTTCCGCCATGGTTTCGCTCACGGATTCACCGAAGCGCAAACGCACGCGGTTGCTTTCCCCGGTCGAAAACACATTAAGAATTCTCGCGCCGCCCGAAATCTCCTTACCGAAATCGAAAACGACGTAACTTTTTCCCGTAAATTCCGTGTAAAGCGAATTAAACCCTATTTGCAATTCTTTTTTTATAAGCAAATTACCGACGTTTGCTACGTTGCCGGAATAATCTACGATTTTTTCGGGGTATATAAAGTCCATATTAAATCTCCGATTCTTTATAAATTCATTATAATTCATCCGCGCGTTTTTGTCAAACGATTGAAACTCCGCGCTTTTTTTGCTATGCGGACATAAATTCGGCGGTTTTTATAAGTAATTACCGCCAAATATCAATATATCGGTTATATATTAACGTATAATATTTGACATATATTTTTTGTTCGGCTATAATACTACTCTGTACTTAAGAAACAGGAGAAAATATGAAAAAAGACGTAATTCAGCTTAGCGACCACTTTACACTGAAAAGGCTGTTAAAGTTCGTTCTGCCGCCGATTATAATGATGATTTTCACGTCCATTTACTGCGTGGTAGACGGCATATTCGTTTCCAACTACACAAACAAAACGGCATTTGCCGCTATAAACCTCGTTATGCCGTTCATAATGATACTCGGAGGAATGGGCTTTATGATCGGTGCGGGCGGAACCGCGCTCGTTACGAAAATCATGGGCGAAGGCGATATGCAAAAAGCCAATCGATATTTTTCGATGATGATCTTTTTCACCGTAATTTTAGGCGCCGTTTTGACCGCGCTCGGGATAATCTTCATTCGCCCGATTTCAGTTCTTTTGGGCGCGACGGCGGAAATGATGAAATACTGCGTTATCTACGGAATTATAGTAATAGCTTTTACCCTTCCGTTTATGCTGCAGAATGTTTTTCACAGCTTCCTTATCGCGGCGGAAAAACCGCGTTTAGGGCTTCTCGTTACGGTAATCGCAGGCGTAACCAATATGTTTCTGGATTTTCTGTTCGTCGGAGTTTTCAGATGGGAAGTCGCGGGGGCAGCTATCGCTACCGGCATAAGCCAGATGGTCGGCGCGGCAATTCCTTTTATCTTCTTCGTTATGCCTAACTCGAGCCCGCTCAGGCTGAAACTTGCAAAGCTCGAATTCAAGCCTATCCTTCAGGCTTGCTGGAACGGTTCTTCGGAACTTATGAGCAATATCTCGTCTTCGGTCGTAGGTATCGTTTATAACGTTCAGCTTCTGAAATATTACGGCGAGGACGGCGTTTCCGCTTACGGCGTTTTGATGTACGTAAATTTCATTTTCGTTGCTACGTTTATCGGCTACTCGATAGGTTCCGCGCCTATAATCGGTTACAACTACGGCGCGCAAAATCACGACGAAATGCACAACGTTCTTAAAAAGAGCATTACAATTATGGGCGTTCTCGGCGTCGCTATGACGATTTTCGCCCTCACCTGCTCGCCACTGTTCGCAAAGGTTTTCGTAGGCAGCTATCCCGATCTGTACGCGCTTACGTGCAAAGCTTTCGTTTATTCGTCGTTTGCGTTTATGCTCGCCGGGTTCAATATATATATGTCGTCTTTCTTCACCGCTCTCAACAACGGCGGAATTTCCGCGGCAATTTCATTTATGAGAACGTTGGTTTTTCAATGCGCTTCGGTAATAGTTTTACCCCTCATTATCGGAAAAGACGGAATTTGGCTTGCAGTTACTCTTGCTGAAGTTTTCGCATTCGTTCTCTCGCTCATATTCCTCCTCGCAAACCGCAAGAAATATAATTACTGATTTACGGTTAAAAACTAACGGCGACTTATGATTTATTCATAAGTCGCCGTTTTCGCGCATTATCGACGATTTTTTAACCGAATATATATATAAATTAACCGCAACGATACGCCTCATAAACACCGTTTTATCGGCTATTTTCTTGCAAAGCAGGTATTATTCTCTGCCGTACTCGCTAATGATTTGCGTTAAATCGAAAATAGGATGTGACCGTTCACCCTAAGATTTTTTACACAAAATTTCACCGACGAGTTAATATGGACGAGCAACACTCGCCGCCCCGCGGAATATCGAAAACAAACGTATCCCATCTTTAATCCACTTAAATAAATTATTAACCTTAGGGATTCCATTCTTCATCACTAATTACCGAAAAGGCGGCTTTTCAGCCCTTTTTTCCGAGCGCTCGCTTGCAGTGCGTAAAGCACAGCTTCGTTCGCGCTCTTAAAAAATCATCTGAAAATACGCTCTTTTCGGCGCCTACCCTTTGAGAACCCCGACACCTGCCATATTTTAAGGCATATCTTAAGCGAAATACTTTGTTAGCCTCATTTGTAGTATTGTGATACAACTGCAATCGGCTGCCTTGTCTTTCGCAAATCTATGCCTTAAAATTCGAAGACTTTAGGGAGCGGGATTTCAGAAGATTTTTATAAAACGGGAACTTAGGCGTATAAAATACGCCAAGCGAGCGTTTGAGAAAAATGGCGGAAATACCGCCCCTAAAGATGGCTGAAATCGGGGTTCTCAAAGGGTTATTGCG
>JALEKY010000041.1 GCA_022768945.1 Christensenellaceae bacterium
AGGAATGGAATCCCTAGGCTTCGAATTAACCTCGTCACGTTTTTTTAATAGAAGCAAAGGGAGAAATTGTGATATGAAAATTGTATTTTTAGGCGATTCCATTACCGATATGGGGAGAGACAGAACAGCAGATTTAACCGCTTTTTCTTACGGTGCGAGCTACGTGTATCTGATTACGGCAAAGCTTGCTAAGGAGAATCCGGGTAAGTTCGAAATTTACAATCGCGGCGTTTCGGGCGACAGAATAGTCGACGCCTATGCGAGAATAAAGAAAGACGTCTGGAACCTTAAGCCGGACGTGCTGAGTATTTTTATAGGCATAAACGACGTTTTGCACGAAGTTCTCGCCGGAAACGGAGTGGATATAATTCGATACGAAAACGTTTACAGAACTCTTATAAAGGAAACACTCGAAAGACTTCCGAACGTGAAAATAGTGCTCATGGCTCCTTACGTATACGACGGTTCTCTTACAGAAGAAAACAGAGAGGCGTTTAACGCAGTTGCCGATTATGCGAAGGTAGTGGAACAGCTTGCCGGCGAGTTCGGCTTAATGTTTATTCCAGTGCAGAAAAAGCTTGACGAATACGTAAACAAATACGGCGCGGATAAGTTTTCTTACGACGGAGTACATCCCGATCTTGCCGGTTCCATGGTTATAGCCGAAGCTTGGCTTGAGAAAACGAAAGACGTGTTAAACGGTTGAATAAATTAAAAAAGCGGCTTATATCGCGCAAAATCGATAAAAAAGGGCTCGTCGGTAATAAATCGACGAGCCCTTTGTACTCTAAAAATATGTTTTACAGCTTGGCAAATCCCTTGCCGAGTATTTCGCTCGAATTGGTAATCATAATAAAAGCGGAGGGATCGATTTCCTTGATTTTGGAACGAAGCGTACGCATTTCATAGCGTTTACAAACGACGAGGATAACTTTCTTTGTGTGGTGAGAAAACGCGCCTTCGCCCGTAAGCGTTGTTGCCGAGCGGTGCATCGTGTTCATTATAAACTCGCATATTTCGTCCGGCTTTTCGGTAACGATGGTAAAGTATTTGCATAGGTTGAGGTTGTCTATAAACTCGTCGACCATAAACGATTTCATTGTCAGTCCGAGTACGGAGAACAATCCCGTTTCTATGCCCGAAACGAAGAAAGACGAAAGCGCGATAAGACCGTCCGCAAACAGCAACGCCATACCTACGTTTATTTCGGTGTATTTTTTGAGTATCATCGCAATAATGTCCGTTCCGCCGGAAGAGGCGTCTTTATTGAACATAATAGCCGAGCCGAGCGCGGTCAGAATTATCGCGATTACGAGTTCCATAAACGGTTGTTTCGTGAGCGTGATTTTTATTATTTCTCCCGTCTCTCCGATTGTTTTCATCGGATAGATTGCTTCGAGCAGCATCGTGAAAAGCGAGTAAACGAGCGTGCAGTAAACGGTTTTAATGCCGAATTGCTTGTTTACGAAGATAAAGCCGACGATAAGCAGGAGTATATTGAAAATCGTAATCATCGTAGACGGCGTAAGGAATTTAAGCACTGCCTTCAGCCATTCCTGAGAGGGGTTGAGTTTGTCGAACAGCTCTCCGAGAAGAGTTGCAAGCCCCGCAACGCCGCCCATTGCGAAACCGTTAGGAATTTTAAAGAAATATACGCCCACGGCAAGCAGCAGGGAGCCGAGCGTAAGCAATAAATAATCTTTGATGTTTTTCACTTGTGTGCCTCGTGTTTTGAGAGTGTAGATACCCGCATTTAATTGTAAATGCGGGCTTGTCTGTATATATTACAAGTAATTAGCGCAGGTTAGCGCAGGTATGTGTTCGGGTGCCGTTACCACTGACTAAGCGTATTCTACTTCTTCTATGGAATGTGCGATGAAGCTTAAATGGTCGCCCGCACGTTCCAGGTTGGAAACGAGGTTGATATACACGCCGGAACTGTCCGCCTTGCATTCGCCTTTTCCGAGGCGTTTGATGTGAGCCGCCACGAGCGCGCGCCTTAAATTGTCAAGCTGATCTTCTTTTTCGTCCACTGTTTTAAGGAGGGTTTTGTCTTTGGAAAGACGAGCTTGCTTCGCTGTTTTGTACAATTCTTCAAGAACGCCGAACATCTCTTTAAGGCTGTCTTCTACTCCGTTCGAGAAGACGATTTCGTCGTTGACCACGCGGTTTGTGTACTTGATGAAGTTATCCGCAAGTTCGGCTATTCTCGCAACGTCCGAATTGTTGTTGTGAATTATCGAAACTCGCTTTTCGTCGTTCAGCGTTAAGTCGGACGAGGAAATAGTTATAAGATAGTCGGTAAGTTTTTTGTTTAATTCGTAAACTTCGGCTGTCTTTTCGGAGATTTTTTCGGTTTTCTCGACGTTTCTTTCAAGGAAAATGTCAAGCCCTTCTTTAAGCGAAGCCATTGCAAGGTCTCCTATACGCATACACTCTTTCGCACTCTGCTCGATAGCAACGGTAGGCGCGTTTAAGAAACGTTTGTCGATATAAGACTGCTCGACGGTGTTTTTGCCTTTGCCGATGATGAATTCCGCAAGTTTAACGAGATAGGTCGTAAACGGCAGGAACAACAAAGTCGAAACGGTGTTGAATATGGTGTGGAACATGGCTATCTGCGTCGTTTCGGAGATAAACCATCTTTCCAGCGTATCTTCCATAAACGTCTGCCAGCATAAAAGCATTATAAAGAATATTAACGTTCCGAAAACGTTGAACAAAAGGTGAATCAAACTTGCCGCTTTTGCGTCTTTGGAAGCTCCTATGGAAGAAAGGAGGGAGGTTACGCACGTGCCGATGTTGGAACCCATTATAAGATAAAGAACGGAGTTTCCGCCGGAACCTATCGTAAGCCCTGCGGCGACCATCGAAACGATAATCGTGTTTATCGCGGTACTGCTTTGTACTACGGCGGTCAGCACGATGCCGACGAATAATAAGAGGAACGGATTATCGACCGAGGACAGAATATCGCGAACTATCTGAAGCTCTGCAATACTTTTCATAGACTCTTTCATAAATCCGAGTCCTACGAAAATCAAGCCGAGACCTGTAAGCGCAAAACCTAAAGCCTTAAGCTTTTTGTTTTTGCAGACCATATCCATAACTATTCCCACGAGGGAAAGAGCTATGGCGTAAGTTTCTATGCCGAACCCTTGCAACGCAACTATCTGAACGGTTATCGTCGTGCCGATATTCGCGCCCATGATAACCGCGGCTGCCTGAGTAAGCGTCATAATGCCGGCGTTAACGAAACCGACAACCATAACGGTGGTAATGCCCGAGCTTTGAACGAGAGCCGTTGCCGCCGCGCCTATGCCGACGCCTATTATTTTAGAACCGGCAGTCTTACGGAAGAGCGCTTTCAGTTTTCTGTTGGCGAGCTTTTCCATATTGTCGGAAAGGGTTTTTACGCCGAACAGAAACACGCCGAGCCCCGCAAGAAATTTAAATATCATTTCTATAATCTGCTGGGTTGTCATAAATTCATCGTTTGTATGTAAAAAATCATACGCATATTCCTTATAGTATTTTTCAAAGTGCCCTAAAACGCGTGTTATCCGCGTTTTTCTTCTGCTTAGAATATATAGTAAGACAGAATTTTTCGCATAAAAATAAGGTCGATCGAAAAGCCGACCTTATTTAAAATTATCTGATAACCTCAAGTCCGCCGAGGAAGGGGCGAAGCACTTCCGGAACGGTAACCGAACCGTCTTCGTTCTGGTATTGTTCTACGATTGCGGGTAAAACTCTGCTGGTGGCGAGTCCCGAACCGTTAAGAGTATGGAGGTATCTCGGTTTTCCCGTAACGGAATCTCTGAATCTCGTATTGTTTCTTCTCGCCTGATAATCGTTGGCGTTAGAAACTGAGCTTACTTCTTTGTATATGCCCATCGAGGGAATCCAAACTTCTATATCGTAAGTCCTCGCCATAGAAGCGGAGCAATCTCCCGCGGCAAGTTTGCTTAAACGGAAGTGAAGACCTAATTTTTCCATAAGTCTGCACGCTTTGTTTACGAGTTCTTCGAACGCTTCTTTTGATTTGTCGGGGTGAGCGTATTGAACCATTTCGACTTTGTTGAACTGATGACCTCTTATCATTCCGCGCTCTTCAGCTCTCGCGCTGCCGGCTTCTTTACGGTAGCAGGGAGTATATGCGAAAAATTTCATAGGAAGCTTCGCTTCGTCTATAATTTCGCCGGCGTACATATTTACGAGAGCCGTTTCCGCAGTGGGGAGCATAAACTTACTCTTCGCTCTCATTTCGGGATCTTCGCTGTCAACCCAATAAACTTCGTCGGCAAATTTGGGGAACTGCCCTGCGCCGAAACCGCAATTATACGAAAGCATATGCGGGGGGAGAATCATCTCGTAACCGTCCGCAAGGTGTTCAGAAATAAAGAAGTTGAGGAGCGCCCATTCGAGTCGCGCGCCTACGCCGCGATAGAGCCAGTATCCGTTGCCCGAAAGTTTTACGCCTCTTTCATAGTCGATAAGTCCGAGCGAGGTGCAAAGGTCTACGTGGTTTTTAGCCTCGAATTTGAATTCGGGCTTTGTGCCGAAGACCTTAACTACCTTATTGTTTTCCTTTTCTCCGGGGAGAAGGTCGTCGTCCGGAATATTCGGCAAACGGCAAAGGAAGTCGAATATCTTCGTTTCGAGTTCCGCCTGTTTTTTGTCGCCGTCGGCAATTTTGTTGCCGAGTTCTTTCATTTCGGCAAAGATTGCGTCTACCGGTTGACCTGCTTTTTTAAGTTTGGGAATTTCCGCCGAAACTTTGTTCTTTTCGGCTTTATAGCTTTCAACTTCGTAAATAACCTGTCTTCTTTCGTTATCCCAGCCGAGTACTTCGGTAAAATCCACAACGCAGCCTTTTTTTGCAAGCGCGGCTTCTACTTTTTCCTTGTTGTCGGCTATCATCTTTAAATCGAGCATATTTTCTCCTTATAACTCTCGCTTGGCGAGAGGCTTGATTTATCCGTTTAAGCTGTAATTCGTCGGTTGTCTTTCTGTCGATCATCCGCGACGATACATATATAAGTATATAATATTTCATAAATAAAATCAATCGAAGAAAAACATATATCCGAAATTTTTTTTGTTTTGAAGAGATTTAAGCGAAAGTCTGTCGATTATAGACGTTTAAGACGATTATCCTGCAAAAATTTTACACGCTACAACCGTCATATCGTCGTCTGCGCGGTTTCCGTACAGCGCGAAAGCTTCCCTTAAGACGGAATCGGAAATCTTTTGAGGGTTGACTTCGCCCGTAGAAGAGAGAAAATCCGCAAAATCGGTAGCGGAGCCGAATGCGTCTGTAACGCCGTCGCTCGTAAATATTATAACGTCGCCGGCGGAGAGTTGTTCGGTGCATACGGAAGGTTTTAGGTCTTTTACGATGCCCATAGGCAGAGAACTGCCCTCTATAAGTTTAACCACGCCCTTCGAAAGGATGAAGCCGTACGGCGCGCCGAGTTTTATAAAATCGCACGACAGCGAAGAAAGGTTAATAACTCCTACGTCGAGAGCCGCAAAAGTGTCTTCAACTGGAAAGGAGAGCAACTCGTTAACCGTCGCAAGGCAGGTTTCGGGCGGTATGCCGGCGCGGTAGAAACATTCGATTAAGGACAGCGAAGCCGACGAGATTTTTTTTGCTCGTTCGCCGCTTCCCATTCCGTCCGAAAGCGCGAGAAGAAAACTGTTTCTCGAAATTCGCGTAAGAGAGTGGGTATCGCCCGAATAGCTTTCGCCCGTTTTCTTCATTACCGAAACTCCGAAAACGCAGTCGTAGCCGGAGTACGGCTCTATGCTTAAAACGGATCTTCCTCCGTTGAGAGGGTAGCGGTTTTTTATTTGATATTCGGCGGAAAAATAGTCGTTAATATGCGATATAAGCGACTTTTCGTTGTAATTGTCAAGCGTGTCTATCAGGATTTCTCTTTTTTCGCCCTCGCCGGAAATTAAAATTTCACCGACGTGTACGCCGTTTGAGAGAAGGTATCGTTTAAGGGCGTTTTCCGTTTTCGGTTCGTCGGCAAGTCTTGCCGAAAGGCTTGAAGCAAGCCCTCTAAGCGAAAGACTTACGCCTTCTGCCTGAACGGAGGCTATTTGTCTGACGTCGGCGGCGGCTCTCGTTTTTTCGCACTCGCAAGCGTATTTGTTGACGTATTTGTTTATAGCGAAGACAATCGAATTCGTCTGGTTGCATATCGAAGCGAATTTTTTAGGTAAATCGACAGCGGTGATTTTTCCCTTGTTTTTCGCTATTGAAATCAATCTCAGAAGAGTCTCTTTATCTGGAAAATTCTTTGCTTCGCATTTTTTGAAAAAAGAGCAATCTTTGCATACACCGCGTATTTCTTCCAAAATTTTGTCTTCGTAAACAAACGGATTTTGAGAAGCGTCGATTGTTCTGAAAAGCTCGGCAATTTCTCTGTAAGTACCCGAAATCTCGTATAAACGCGAACCCAAATAGTTTTTTATTCTGTTTATTTCGGCTCTCGGAAGGGGCGCGTCGCTTTTTGAAAAAAGCCTTTCGCGAAGAAAAGCGTAGAATTTTTTCGGAATAAGGGAGGCCGTAGCGGCGGGAATAAAAACGTACAGGGCGGAAACGTAGTCGTAGTTTTCGTAAATTTTAAAAACGAATACGGAAATAAGTTCCGCGCCGATAACGGAGAGAAAAAGAGCTATCGGCTTGGATGAGGAAAAAATTTCCGCACAAAAACCGAAAAGCAAAAAAGGCAGAAACTCCGTGAAGTTTTTTGTAATCAACGCTACGGGAATGCCTCCGACCGCCCAGAAAAGACAACTTTCCCGTCCCTCGGTAAGAACACTTAAAAAGAAGCACAGAAAAACGGCGAAAGATTTGTACGGGTTTACTCCGAAATATTTAATCGCGCCGTAACACGCGCAAACGTAAAGAATGCACAGACTAAGGCTTTCGAGAGAGTCGAAACAGCAAAAGCCTTTTACTTTAAAACCTTTCGCAAACGGATAAAAAGCAAGCGAGAAAGCGCATATCGCGGCGGAAGAAATTAAGCGATATATCCGCTCGTTCGGTGCGGATAGCAAAACGTACGGCGCGAGGGATAACGCAAACAAAAAAGGGGCGAAGAACTTAAAATGCTTCTTTTTGCCGAAAACCCCGTAAAACGCGCATAAAAAGCTTGCAGAGCATAGCCCGACGAGCATTTTTTCAGCGGAAAGATACGGGGCAAACGACATAGAGCAAATAAAAAAACAGCCGAAAGGGCTTGCTCCGGCGCAAAGCATAGCGAACAGAAGAGACAGCGAAAGCGGACAAAACGGATAAACCGCATTGTTCAAAAAAATCATAGCCGCAAGACTTAAGGTGTATACGGAAACGTTTGCCGCGTCCGAAAAGCGTCGAATTGCTTTTAACATTTTATCTCCGAAAAAGAGTTTTTTATTTATATTAAACTATGCAATAAAGAGAAAAACGCAATGTTTTGTCGGCGTAAGATTCTTTTTGTCGATAGATCGATTTCACGGCTTTTTATGCAAAAGTTTCGCTTCCCTGAGCTTGTCTGTTTTATAAAAAAAGCGCGCTCGCAAAAATTATGCGAGCGCGCAATAACGGATTTACCGATTAAAAGTTTTCGTCCGCAAAGGCGTCGTAAGCCTTGGCTACGGTTTGTATCGTTTCGGGAAGAAGGGGATTCTCAAGTCCGAGAGGCTTGTATACTTCGGACAGATAATGATTTGCCCCGTAAGACACAACGTTGAGATATACGTCGACGTTATTGTCGCTTATCCATATTTCCGAGGCGAACGTCATTGACACCGCGTAGCTTATGCAGTAGGCGGGCGACTGATAGAGGTGAGGAATTTTGTAGTAATTTAACGTTTTTTCCGAAGAAAAATACTTTTTGAACGCGTCCGCAAAAGTTTTTTCGAGGAAGTCTTTCGTAAGCTCTTCGGAAGGCGCGGAATAAACTGCGTATTCGAAATCGTCTATAACGCTTTGCAGCAGCAAAGTCGAAACGGAATTGTATATAAGATTATACGCGTACGTTTGATAATAATCGGCAAGAGAATATTTTTCGAATATCCGCTTTACCGCGGGGAGAGTGATAAGCTCAAACCCTTGCGAATGCGTTTCGAGGAGATCGTAGTTCGAAGAGGAAAGAGAGCCGCTTTTGCTTTCGTCCTCGTAAAAAATCGCGTTGTAGTGACCGAATTCATGCAGAACGGTATCGAGGTCGGAAACGAAAGCTCCGCTCGGGTTTATAAACATAAATCCGTCGCCGTATTGATAAAATTCCGTAACGTAGCTCGTGTTAGCTTTCGTTGCGCTCAGCTCGAAGTCGTACAAACCGTACCTCATCATATACTGCCAGGACGAATGTATCGACGGCGCGGTTTCCGCAATGACTGCGGAAGCATATTTTTTTAAAGACGAAACGGTTGTTTTCGGTGATTTGAGGATGACGGAAGAAGCTTTTATTTTTTCCATTACCGGTTTAATATGCGCGATAATCGACTCGCGGAAACTTTCGGCGTCATCGGGGGTGTAATCTCTGCCGTAAACCTCGGCGTAGGCATAGTCCATATAATTTTCGTATGGCTTTCCGTCCGCGTCTACGTTAAGCGCGGCGATTTGGTTTCTTGTTTTAACGAGTTCTGCGTATATGGAGGCGAGCTCGGCGGCGTCCGCGTTCTGTGCGACTGCCGAATATTGACTTGCGAGTTCGGTTTCTCTGCTTTCGAGGGAGAGAAGGTCTTCGCTTTTAACTTTGTATTCGAGCATTCCGTCCACGTATTCCTGCCCGAGATTGCTTACGAAGTAGTCTTTATAAGACGTGGAAAAAATCTTTTTTTCCATTTCGAGTACGGAATTCTGTAATTCGTTTGCGTACTTCGAAATGTATTCGTAGCGTTCTTTTGCCGTTTGGTTCGTCACGTCTTTGTTGTATTCTATCGAAGCGACGGTGTAGGAAGTCAGAACGTTGTAGAACGAGCTTAGCACGAGCGACCTCGCCTGAACGAGGCGGGTTTCCTGTCCCGGCGTTTCGGAAAGCTTCAAAGTATTGTCTATGTAAGTCGCTATGGCCTGCTCGTCGGGAGCGACGTATTTTCTGTTCGAATAGGACGGAACTCCGCCTATCAGACCGTGAAGAATGCAGCCGTACGAACTTCCTAAAAGAAGAATGAAGGCGACTAAAAGAGGTAAAAGAGTTTTTTTGAAGAATTTCATATAAAAAACCTCGTTGCTTCGGTGATAATGAACGTAGTCTTCCGTACTATGCTTTTTGCGCTTATCCGGGGAGCACGTTTCTTATACATAATAATATTTAATTATAATAATTTTGTCAAGCAAAGGAGGGAGCCGAAGGGCATCGTTTTTGTTTAATGAAGGAGTAAA
This sequence comes from Christensenellaceae bacterium, assembly GCA_022768945.1. Lineage (GTDB taxonomy): Bacteria > Bacillota > Clostridia > Christensenellales > Borkfalkiaceae > RGIG3732. Next base: position 9,389 of record JALEKY010000041.1, read on the forward strand.
AACGAACAAAACGGTAAATTTACGGAAAAAGGCAGAGCTTTTTTATCGAAAAATGATTGTTTTTTATTGAATAATAGTGTATAATAATAAAAACAAAATTGTTCGGAGGGCATTATCATGACCAGAATTAAAACAGTTGCCGTTCCCGCTAAAAGAGAATCCGTAGGATGCGGCGAATGCAGAAGCACTTGTCAATCCGCTTGCAAAACGAGCTGCACGGTAGGCAATCAGTCTTGCAAAAAGGTTTCGAGAGAAGGCAAAATAGAAGAAAACAAGTAAAAAACCAAATCGCTCGCGGGGCTTTTGCTTTTGTTGCGAGCTTTTACGATGATTAAAGGGCGGAGGAGTGTTTTTTCACTCCTCGCTTTTTACTTGCGGGATTTTTTCCCTAATTTTTTATCGGGAGTTTGATTTTTAATGGTTCATACCTTTGAAATAGACGGAAAATATTATTTGTTCGACGTGGAAAGTTCCGCTTTGCACGTTTGCGACGCTCTTACTTCGGAAGTCATAAAAAAAATGCAGAACCTTCCGTACAATCTCGACGGGGCGGATCCTCAAGCCGTTGCCGAAATAGAGAGCGATATTAAAGAATTGCGCGAAAAAGGCTATCTTTTCGCACCGAGAACGGCGGTTGCGCCGGCAAAAAGCGAACATCTTAAGGCTCTTTGCCTCCACATTTGCCACGATTGCAATATGCGCTGCGCGTATTGTTTCGCTTCGGAAGGCACTTACAAAGGCGCGCGCCAGATGATGAGCGAGGAAGTAGCGAAAAAAGCCATAGATTTTTTAATCGAAAATTCCGGCAAAAGAAGCATTCTCGAGGTGGACTTCTTCGGCGGGGAACCGCTGATGAACATCGGGGTTGTAAAAAAGACCGTAGAGTATGCCAGAGAGCAGGGCAAAAAACACGGCAAGACTTTCCTTTTTACTATGACCACGAACGGCATTCTTTTAGACGGAGAAACGGCAGATTGGCTCAATAAGGAAATGGAAAACGTGGTTATGAGCCTTGACGGAAGAAAGGAAGTCAACGACGCGATAAGAAAAACGGTCAACGGAAAGGGTTCTTACGATATAATCGTGGATAAATTCCGTCGTTTCGTTGAAAAGAGAGGAAACAAAAGCTATTACATTCGCGGAACGTTTACGAATAAGAACCTCGACTTCGGCAAGGATATAGAGGCGATAGCCGATCTCGGCTTCAAGGAGATTTCGATGGAACCCGTCGTTCTGCCGAAAGACAATCCGCTCGCTATTCCGGACGAAGCTCTCCCCGCGATAAAAGAGGAGTACCGCAGACTTTCCAAAGAATATTTGCAGAGGAAGAAAGAGGGCAGAGGGTTTAATTTCTTCCATTTCGTAATCGACATAGAGGGAGGTCCGTGTCTCAATAAGCGCGTCAACGCGTGCGGAGCCGGCAACGAATATCTTTCTGTAACGCCGAAAGGGGATTTGTATCCCTGCCATCAGTTTTCGGATAACCCGAAGTTCCTTATGGGCAACGTTTTTGAGGGAAAAATCAATCCGGAGATTCGCTCGATTTTCAAAAATTCGAGTTTGTTCACCCGCGAGAAATGCGATACGTGCTTTGCTCGCTACCATTGTTCGGGCGGCTGCGCGGCGAACAACTACAACTTCAACGGCGACGTAAACAAGCCTTTCGAACAGACTTGCGAGATGATGAAAGCACGTCTCGAATGCGCGCTGCACATACTTTCAGAAATGAAAAATCAAGAAGAAAATCAAGGCTAAAAAGCCGATTAAACGGCGAAAAAGGGCACTTTTTGCTTTTTAAAGCCGTTTATATTCAAAAGTATTTTCTTAAAAAAGAGGATAAAAAATGATTGAACCGAAATTTGGCAGAGGAGTATACGTATCCGCGTTCGCGCACATATCCGGCGATGTAGAGATCGGCAATGATTGCAGCTTTTGGCCGGGGGCTTCGGTGCGCGGCGACAGAAGCAAAATAGTAATAGGCGACGGCAGCAACGTTCAGGACAACGCGACGATTCACTCCGAAGCCTCTTCCCCCGTTACCATAGGCAAGGGCGTGACGATAGGTCATAACGCGATAGTTCACGGCGCGGTAGTGGAGGATAACGTCATTATCGGCATGGGCGCGATAGTTCTCGACAAAGCTCACGTAGGCAAAAACTGCATAATCGGCGCGGGCGCCGTTATCGGCGGGAGAAAGGAAATACCCGAAGGATCCGTAGTCGTCGGCAATCCGTTCAGAATTCTGCGTTCGGTTACAGAGGAAGAAATAGCGCATATAAAGGAAAACGCGGAAGAATACGTGGCGTCCTCTCTCGAATATGCGGAAACGGGCAGATAGAATTGCCCGGTTTAAGCTCGCCGTGCAAAAAAATTTCCAAACGGAACTTTTTTTTGACGAAATCACGAAAAAATCATTGACAATAATCTATTATATATTTATAATAATTAAGTGCAGTTTTAGAATCCGTCCGGATAATATCCCGCGGATTATTCCGTTTTACGGAGAAAAACGCATGTACGAAAAGACATTTGCCGCATCGGTTGCGGCAGGAGGCAACAATGAGTAAAGGGAAATCAATAACTCTACTTTCCATACTCTTGGTTATCGTGGTGGCGCTCAGCGTATTGTGCTTCGTTCCGTTTGAAGTACCCGGCGTATTTAACGGACAAACTTACACATGGCGCGGCATTGCGAACACGATAAAACAGGGTATCGATCTTAAGGGCGGATATTATGTAGTTCTTTCTGCCGAAGCCGTTGACAGCGAGCAGACTGCAGACATAAACAACGCGGTAGTCGTTCTTCGTAAAAGACTTGACAACAAGGGATATACAGAAGCTACCATTACCACGCAGGATACCGCTACGAGCAATCCTAAAATAAGAATAGAAATCCCGGAAGTCGATAACGCTAACGAGATTCTTCAGGTAATAGGTTCGACCGGCGAACTCACGTTCACCGACGAAGGCAACACGAAAACTTATCTTACCGGCAGCGACGTAGTAAGCGCGAAGGTTTCTATGAACGACTCCGGTAAATATATCGTCGCTCTGCAGTTCACTGCCGAGGGCGGCAAGAAGTTTGCTTCCGCAACCGAAGAGCTTACAGGTAAAAAGATGAATATTTACCTCGGTGATCAGCTCATTTCTTCGCCTACGGTAAACAGCAAGATTACCGGTACCACCGCGTCTATCGAATCTTACGATACATACGACGAGGCGGACGCGATAGCTTCGGTTATCGACAGCGGTAAACTCCCGCTCGAGTTCTCCGTAAGCGAGGCGCAGCTTATAAGCGCGTCGCTCGGACAGGACGCTCTTAAAAACAGCTTGCTCGCGGGCGTTATAGGTCTTGCCGTTATATTTGTAATAATGATAGTTTGCTACGGCGGATTGGGACTTATTTCCTGCATCGCGCTTTACATCTACGCGCTCGTGCTCATTATGCTCCTCGCGTTCATTCCCGGCATACAGCTCACGCTTCCGGGCATTGCGGGTATCCTTCTCAGTATAGGTATGGCAATCGACGCGAACGTAGTCATCTTCGAAAGAATTAAAGAAGAATACGCTTCGGGTAAAACCGTTACCGCGGCAATTCAGGCGGGCTTCAACCGCGCGGTAATCACCGTTGTCGACGCGAACGTAACCACGTTGATTGCGGCTATCGTTTTGTGGATAGTTTGCCCGGGCTCCGTTAAAGGTTTTGCTATTACGTTGTTCATCGGCGTTCTTTTGTCTATGATAACCGCAATATTCGTAACCCGTTGGCTTATCAAGCTGTTCCGTCCTCTTTGCAAAAAGGAAAAGGAAGCTAAGTTCTTCGGTTTGAAGAAGAAGGAGGCAGCAAATGACTAAGTCTGTTAAAATCGTAGAAAAAAGCAAAATATTCTTTATTATAAGCGCGATTGCGATTATCGCGGGCATAGTTCTTTTGTTTATCCCCGGAATGAATTTAGGTCTCGACTTCACCGAGGGCGCGACCATTCAGATAAATATGAACTTCTCCGCGTCCGACAGCGACGCGAACGCTTACAGCGAAAATATTAAGAACTTTATCGAAGCGGATAACGAAGAAGGTAAGTTCAGCGTAGAAACCACCCGTGTAAGTAAGGGTTCGGACGGCAGACTTATTTTGCAGTTCGACCTTAACTATCTGTACAACGGCGAAACGTTGCCCAGCGCGGAATTCGCTGAAAAGCTCGGTGACGAAAAGAGCGGTCTTATCTCCGCAATCTTAACTCACATCAACGAGAACAAAGGCGACTTCATAAAGCAGGAACTTCCCGAATCCGGTAAGTATGTGAACGAAGATAACTCCGGCGTTACGAACTCCTATACTTCGCCCGACGCGACCAAGTCTCTCACCACGAAGGCAATGATCGCTATCGCCGTAGCTATCGTAGCAATGCTTATTTATATTGCTATAAGATTTAAATTCGTTTCCGGTATATCCGCGGTTATCGTTCTTATTCACGACGTTATGATAATGATAGCGCTTACGACGGCGTTCCAGATTAAGGTTAACACCACGTTTATAGCGGCTGTTATAACCGTTATCGGTTACTCGATCAACGCAACGATTATCATCTTCGACAGAATTAAGGAAAATCTTCAGAAGTACGAAAACACGATGAGCGACGGAGAGATAGTCAATATGTCCGTTACTCAGACATTGCGCAGAACGATATTCACAACTGTTACGACTCTCGTTATGATAGTACTCGTAGCAATTCTCGGCTCGGATTCTATCAAGGAATTTGCGTTGCCTATCATCTTCGGTTTGCTCTCCGGTATCTACTCGGCAATATGTCTTTCCGGTTGTATTTGGGTTCAGATAAGAAAGATTGCAAAGAATGGCTCCAAAAGCAAGAAAGAAGGCTATCAGAAGTACGCTAAAGAAAAGAAAGCAGAAGCGTAAAACAAACGCGTCCGAGTGACGTTCGATATTTAAGGGCGAGAAAATTTACTCGCCCTTTTTCATTAAAGCAGCCGTAATATAATAGGCAGTAGTAAATTAAGGAATACAAAAAGGAGGAGGGCGCCGGCAATGATTGTAACGAAGAACGAACCGGGACTTGAACAACTTAATATAGTAAGGTCGCTTGCCGAGCGTTCGGGAATATCTTTTGCGCTTGCAAAAATTTTGTGGTCGCGCGGCGTGAATACCGTAAACAAAGTAAAGCGTTTTCTTTCGCCCGGTAAAGAATATTTTACTTCTCCGTTTCTTTTTAAGGGAATGGAAGAAGCCGTTTCACGTATCGAACAGGCAAAAGGCTTAGGCGAAATCGTAGTTATTTACGGCGATTACGACGCGGACGGAGTGTGCGCAACCACGGTTTTGTATTACGCGTTAAAAGAATACGGTATGGAAAACGTGTTTCCCGTTTTGCCCGAAAGAGCGGACGGATACGGGCTTTCCGAAGAGCTTATAGATAAGGTTATGGAGGAGTACAATCCCGACCTTATAATCACCGTGGACTGCGGCATAAGCGGATATAAAGAGGTGGACTACATAAAAGACCTCGGGGTAGACGTAATAGTCACGGATCACCACGAACTTCCCGAAATCCTTCCCGATTGCGTAACCATAAACTGTAAATTTCAGGATCAGGAATACGAATTCGACAGTCTTTGCGGCGCGGGAGTAGCGTTTAAACTCGCCACCGCGCTTATAGGCAAAAACGCTTACGGGTACTTGGATTTAGTCGCTCTCGCAACCGTTGCGGACAGTATGCCGCTTGTCGACGAAAACCGAGACATCGTGTATGAAGGGCTTAAAATTTTAAAAAGCCGCTCGGTGAGAACGGCGTTTAAAGAGCTGATAAGCGCTGCTAAGTTAAAGGAAATCAATTCCACTTCGCTTGCGTATACAATCGCGCCGAGAATTAACGCCGCCGGCAGAATGGGCAACGCGGCGTGCGCGCTCAGACTGTTTTTAAGCGATAATCCGTCGGAAATTTTCGAGCTTTCGGCAAAACTTTGCGAGTATAACATAGCGCGGCAGGTCGATTGCGACGAGCTTTACCGTTCGGCAAAAGAAAAATTGCAAAAAAAAGGCGCGTATAAGCGCATAATTATACTGGAAGACGCCTCTTGGAAAAACGGGCTTGTAGGTATTGCCGCGGCAAAACTCGTGGAAGAATACAACCGCCCCGTTATAATGTTCGTAAATAAAGACGGCGTTCTTCACGGCTCTGCGAGAAGCGTGGAGGGGATAAACATTCTCGACGCGATAACCGCCAATAAGGAATTTTTAACAGAGTTCGGCGGGCATTCTCAGGCTGCCGGGGTGACGCTCGATATCGAAAATCTTCAGGCTTTTGAAGACGGTATGAATGATTATTTGTCCGAAAAATACCCAAGCGACGTGTTTATTCCCAAGCAGGAAGTAGAAGAGTACGTAGACGAGGTGTTTACTCTTTCCTTCGCGAGGGAGCTTATGCAGCTCGAGCCTTTCGGAACGGGCAACAAAAGACCTCTTTTTGCTCTCGAATGCGACGCGGTCGAGCCGCGGCAATTGAAAGACGGTTCGCCGCACATCGCTTTTTCGACCGGCGTAATAGACCTTATTTACTTCAACGGAGAAAAGGAAAGTTCGCTTTTGCGCGCACCCGTAAAAAAGACGGTGGTTTTCGAGCCTAACATTTCGTATTACGGAGGAAAAGAAAGCCTCCGTGGCTTTGTAAAATGCTACGAGGCGGAAGTGAAACCTAACGGCGAACTCAGCGCGGATTTGTTTACTGCAAACCTTTCGAATATTGCCGCCGACGGCTGCCCCGCAGAAGTTACAATGCTTACGAAAGAACAGACGGATGAGCTTATAGAAAGGGAAAATACCTGCCCGTACGGAACGATGTATGTGGTCAGTTCGCTGAAAACGCTTGAGTTTTTCCCTCAGATTAAGTCTTTGCCGCTGTATCTTTCTTATCCGAGGGTTAAAAATCTCGGTAATTGCGTAGTTGCTGTTTTAAGCGAAAACGGAGCCGAGGGCTTCAGAAATATAGTCTATCTCGACGAGCCTATGTATACGCCCGTAAAGGTCGGCAGCGCCGCGATTTACGTTAACGGCGGCATCAGGGCAAGCGAGTTTTTACCCGATTTAAATGCGACGAGAGAGGGCGTGGGCGAGGTGTTTTCCATAGTTAAAAATATGAACGGAAAGAGAGCGTATACTCCGTCCGATTTATATTTTATTATCAAAGAAGACGCCTATATCTCGCGTTATCAGCTGATTTTCGGGGTAAAAGTGCTTGAAGAACTCGGGATAATCGCCTTTAAAAACGGCAAAATCGAATACGACAGAACGGTACGCGCCGATCTTAATAAATCGAAAATTTTCAAAACGATAGAAGGACTGAAAAATCATTGATTTCGTCGGGGACTTTGCTTTACGGCAATTTTGCCGACCTCGGCTATACTTACTTGACGGACGGAAATATATATGTACGAAGTACTTGAAACGATTCAGACAACATATTCGGGCAAAGAGGCTGAAATACTGACAAAAGCCTTCTACTTTGCAAAAGAGGCGCACGCCAACCAGAAAAGGGCTTCGGGGGAGGAGTACTTTACTCACCCGTGTGCCGTCGCGCAAATTTTGATTGAACTCGGAATGGATTGTTCTACGATTGCGGCGGCGTTTCTTCACGATACCATCGAGGATACATACGTTTCCGAGGGGGATATTAAGAAAGAATTCGGTGAAGAGATACTTCAGCTCGTTCAGGGCGTTACGAAACTTGAAAAAATAGAATTTAAATCGCACGAGGAAGAGCAAGCCGAAAACTTCAAAAAAATCTTCGTGTCCATGGCTAAGGACATAAGGGTTATCATTATAAAGCTTGCGGACAGGCTTCACAATATGCGCTCGCTCAACTTCCTTTCGAGCGAACGTCAACAGCGTATTTCCAAAGAAACGCTGGATATATACGCGCCGCTTGCGGGCAGGCTCGGTATTTCTCAGATTAAGTGCGAATTAGAGGACTTGTGCCTTAAATATCTCGATCCCGAAGCGTACGAGTTTCTTGCTACGAACATCAACAGCAAGCTTGCCGAACGCCGTAAATTTGTCGATTTCGTAATAAAAGAGATTCAGGAAATTTTAGCCGAATCTAACCTTCAGGGCGAAGTGTTCGGCAGACCTAAGCATTTCTATTCCATCTATAAAAAGATGAAGAATCAAGGCAAAACGCTCGATCAGATTTACGACCTTACGGCAGTTAGGGTAATAGTGAACGAGATAGACGAATGCTACGAGCTTCTCGGAAAAATCCATAAAAAGTGGAAGCCTATCCCCGGCAGAATTAAAGATTACATCGCGATGCCTAAGCCGAATATGTATCAGTCGCTGCATACGACTGTCGTAACGGACTTCGGGCAGACGTTTGAAATTCAGATAAGAACGAAAGAAATGCACCGCATGGCGGAATACGGTATCGCGGCGCATTGGAAGTATAAAGAGAATAAAACCGTAGAGGATAATTTCGACACACGTCTTTCCTGGATAAGAGAAGTTATGGAATGGCAGGGCGGAGTAAAGGACAGTAAGGAATTTTTGGAATCCTTAAAAGGCGACGTTTACAGCAGCGAAGTCCTTGTGTTCACTCCGAAGGGAGAAGTAAAAAGCCTTGTAAAGGACGCAACTCCTATAGATTTTGCGTACAGCGTTCATACGGAAGTCGGTCATCACTGCGTCGGGGCGAAAGTAAACGGAAAGATGGTTCCGCTTAACACCGTTTTGCAGACGGGCGACGTTGTTGATATAATAACTTCCAAAACGTCAAAAGGTCCGTCCTGGGATTGGCTTAAAATAGCTAAAAGCGCGGGGAGCAAGAACAAAATTCGTCAGTTCTTCCGCCGCGAAATGCACGACGAGAATATAAAAATAGGCAAGAGCATGCTCGAAGCCGAGGCTCGCAACAAGGGTTATAACTTCGGTGAACTTTTAAACCCGGTGAGCTTCGAGCGAATACAGAATAAAATGTCGTTCTCTACGCCCGAAGAAATGTATATGGCAGTCGGCGGCGGCATAGTAACGGTAAATCAGGTTCTCGTAAAACTCATTGACGTTGCGAGAAAGGAAACGGCAAAGGACGACAACCGCAAATTCGTTTCCACTCACCATAGCTCAACGGGCGACGTTATAGTAAAGGGAGTGGAAGGCTTGCTTATCCGTTTTGCCGGTTGCTGCAACCCCGTGCCGGGCGATAAAATCATCGGGTTTATTTCGAGGGGCAGGGGAGTTACCGTTCACAGAGCGGACTGCCCTAATATGAAAAACGAAACGCCGGACAGAATCGTAGAAGCCGTGTGGTCGGGAAAAGTCGGAAGCGATTACATCGTCAGCATAGAAATTCACGCGGAAGAGAGCGCGTCGGTGCTTCAGGTGGTGTCCGGAATTTGCGCGCAGCTCAATCTGTTTATAACTTCCGTCAACGGCAGAATCGATACAAAACTCAGAATTAGTATCGTGGATATGACCATTCGTCTTAACACGGCGGGCGACCTCGATACGCTTATAAAAAAGATTTCGGCTGAAAAAGGCATAATAGAAGTATTCCGCGTATAACGGGAAAATTTTTCTAAAGGTAAGGACTAATGAAGTACGAAGTATTTTCGAACGGAGTTTTCGGCTCAAACGCATATCTTGTTTACGACGGCGAGGACGGAGTAGTAATCGACGCGGGCGTTCCCTTAAGCGAGGTTAAAGCGCGTGCGGACGAGCTGAATGTAAAGATCCGCGCGCTTATTTTAACACACGGGCACTACGATCATATCGCGCACGCCTGCGAATACAAGGCGGCGGGCATACCCGTAGGGATAAACAAAAGAGAGGCGTATATGCTTTCGCCGTGCAGGGATAACCTCGCTAAATATATGGGCTTTAAGGTGCAGGCGATTGCCCCGGATTTCGTGTTTTGCGGAGGGGAGGTTCTGTCTTTCGGCAAGCTTGAGTTTAAAGTTGTTTTAACGGCGGGGCATACCGCGGGTTCGTGTTGCTTTTTGTGCGATAACGTGTGTTTTACGGGGGATACGCTCTTTTACGGCAGTGTGGGCAGGACTGATTTCCCTACCGGAAGTCATAAGGAACTGATGGAATCCATAAAAGGAAAGTTGCTTGTTTTGCCGGGAGACACGATCGTTTGTCCCGGACATAACGAATGTACCACCATACGCGCCGAAGCGGAAAGCAACCCGTACTTTTCGGACTGAAAAGGAGAAGAAAATTTTATGTTGCATACGAATGTCGAAGCGTTTTTCCCCGATCTGACGGAAGAGATAAATCTGTTTCCCGGCGCCGATAATTTTGAAATAACTCACTTTATGTGTGAAAAAGACGGCTTTTTCGAAAATACCGTCACCGTAAACGATAAAAAATACGAGTATAAGGACAATGCCGAGTACTTTGGCGAAACGGAAAGGAAGAGGTATTCCAAAAGATACGCCAAGCTTTCGGTCTATCGCGCGCTTTCGTCTTTTACGGGCGAAAAGATGGCGTGGGGTGCGCTCACGGGTATAAGACCTGTAAAACTTGCCTATCAACACGGCGAAGGTTACGAAGATTTTTTGAAAAACGAAATGCTCGTTTCCGACAATAAGACCGAAGTCGTTAAAAAAATCATAGAAGCACAAAAGGGAATATACGAGATAAACCGCGATAACGGCGACTTTTTCGTAGGAATTCCGTTTTGTCCGTCGAGATGTTCGTATTGTTCGTTCGTGTCGTCGGAGATTGCAAAGGCTAAGAATCTACCCGAGTATGTAGACGCGCTCGTCAAAGAAATAGCCTCTTCCAAACCGATGATTAAAAATTTACGCAGCCTGTATATAGGCGGGGGCACTCCCGTTTCGCTGCCGAAAGAGCTTTTGAAAAATGTGCTTGACGCGGTAGGTAAAAACGAAAGCGGCGTAGAATACACTGTGGAAGCGGGCAGACCGGACTGCATCGACAGAGAGACGCTTTCTCTATTAAAAGAATACGGCGTTACGCGTATATGCGTCAACCCGCAGACTTTCAACGACAAAACGCTCGTTCTTCTCGGAAGGAAACACACCGCGGCGGACGTTATCGAAAAATTCGCCCTCGCGCGGGAATACGGCTTCGATATAAATTGCGACCTTATCGCGGGGCTTCCCGAAGAAACGCTCGAAGATTTCAAGCGCAGCATAGATACGGTGACGGCTCTCCGCCCGGAGAACGTTACGGTGCATACGCTTTGCCTCAAAAAAGGCTCGAAATTAAAAGAGAGCTGTTCGCGGCTCGACGAAGGGGAAGTTTCGGAGATGATAGAATATTCCTCCCGCGAGGCGGCAAAAGCCGGATACTCTCCTTACTATCTGTACAGGCAGAAGTATATGGCGGCAAATCAGGAGAACACCGGATATGCGCTTTCCGGAAAGGTGTGCGTTTATAACGTGGACGTTATGGAGGAAATAGCGGACAACGTAGCGTGCGGCGCGAACGCCGTTTCCAAAAAGGTTTTTCCCGAGGAAAACAGAATAGAACGCTACGGTTCGCCTAAGGACATTGCAACGTATATATCGAAAATAGACGCCATTATAGACGAAAAGAAAAAGTTGTTCGGATTTCAAGAATAAGCCTTTTTTAATTCCGCGCAAGGAAATTTTAAAAACGGCAAAAAAACAGTTTACTTTCCGAACGAAATATGTTAATATTTTAGAGTACCTGCCGATTGGCTTTCGCGAGAACTCTGACGCATTGCTAAGCGGTACGGCGTATAACGGCGATTTGCCGAAAACGGAGGATTTATTATTATGGAAAAAGAACTCAAAACACAAATTATCAGCGATTATGCAAGACACGAGGGCGACACCGGTTCTTCCGAAGTTCAGATAGCTCTTCTTACGGAAAGAATCAATCACCTCAACGAGCATCTTAAAGCGAACCCCAACGATAAGCACTCCCGTCGCGGTCTTTTAAAGATGGTCGGTAAGAGAAAAGGACTTCTCGACTATCTCAAACAGAACGACCTCGAAGGATACAGAAATCTTATCGCACGCCTCGGTTTGAGAAAATAATTTCGGTATTCGTTTGCGTTTTTAGTAATCCGCTTACCGATACGACGGCTCACAATTAAACTCAGAGTATTTCGGGAGCGATATTTTCGCTCCCTATTTTTTTGAAAAAACGGAGTGAAATCAGGAAGTTTCGAATCGGGAACGGCGCTTTTTTTAAATGAAAAGCAAAGCCGGCAAAACAAAGGCAAAAACAAATAAACGGTCGGCTTTTTCTTATAAAATCAGAGAACAAAAGGAGACAAGATGTTAGAAAACTACAAAGTATTCAAAACAGAAATCGGCGGAAGAGAAGTTACCGTCGAAGTCGGCAAGTACGCGCAGCAGGCAAACGGCTCGTGTATCGTGCGTTGCGGCGAAACGGTCGTTATGGTAAACACCGTTATGAGCGCAAGCCCGAGAGAGGGTATGGATTTCTTCCCCCTGTCCGTAGACTATGAAGAAAAGATGTACGCCGTAGGCAAAATCCCAGGTGGCTTCAAAAAGAGAGAGGGCAGAGCGAGCGATAAGGCTATCCTTACTTCGAGACTTATCGACCGTCCTATAAGACCGCTTTTCCCGAAGGGACTTTTTAACGACGTAACCGTTACCGCTACCGCTCTTTCGGTAGATACGAATATTCCGCCCGAACCGTTCGCAATGCTCGGCAGCTCCATCGCGCTTTCCATTTCGGATATACCTTTCGCGGGACCTACCGGCTCGGTACTCGTAGGAATAGTAGACGGCAAGTATGTAATCAACCCCGACTGCCAGGGCAGAGAAAAGAGCACTTTAAACCTCTACCTTTCCGGCACGAAGGACGCTATAATGATGGTTGAAGCGGGCGCAAAGGAAATTGCGGACGACGATATGGTCGGAGCGATTTTGTTCGGTCACGAAGAAATCAAACGTCAGTGCGCGTTCATCGAAGGCATTGTAGCGGAATGCGGAAAGAAGAAGCTTGAAATGGATCTCTATCACGTTCCCGAAGAACTCGATAAAGACGTTCGCGCGTTCGCTTCCGAAAAGCTCGATTGGGCGCTCGACACGTTCGACAGACAAGAAAGACAAGCTCGTCAGGACGAGGTCGAAAAGGAAACCCTCGAACATTTCGCAGAGCAGTACGAAGGAATGGCGAGAGAGATTAAAGACTCCCTCTATTATATAACGAAAGAGAAAGTTCGCGCAAAGATTACGAATACGGGCGTTCGTCCGGACGGCAGATCGCTTACCGAAATCAGACCTATCTGGTGCGAGCACGGCATTTTGCCGAGAGTTCACGGCACAGGCGTATTCACGAGAGGTCAGACGCAGGTTCTCACTACTTGCACGCTCGGCACTATAAGCGAAGTTCAGAAGCTTGAAGGTCTTGACGACGAGCAGTACAAGAGATATTTACACCACTACAATATGCCGGGTTACGCTTCCGGCGAAGCTAAGCCGTTGCGCAGCCCCGGTCGTCGCGAAATAGGTCACGGCGCGCTTGCGGAAAGAGCTTTGGAGCCGGTTATCCCCTCCGAAGAAGAATTCCCGTACGCTATAAGACTCGTTTCCGAAGTGCTTTCCTCCAACGGTTCCACTTCTCAGGCGAGCGTATGCGGTTCGACTCTCGCTCTTATGGACGCGGGCGTTCCGATTAAAGCGCCTGTCGCAGGTATCGCAATGGGACTTATCAAGGACGTCGAAAGCGGAAAGATTTCCGTTATGAGCGATATTCAGGGACTCGAAGACTTCCTCGGTGATATGGACTTCAAGGTAGCAGGTACCGCAAAGGGCATTACCGCTATTCAGATGGATATTAAGATTAAGGGTATCGACGAAGCTATTCTTCGCAAAGCCATTTCTCAGGCAAACGAAGGCAGACACTTCATACTCGGCAAAATGCTCGAATGCATTCCCGAGGTTAACCCCACTCTTTCAAAATACGCTCCCAAGATTATTTCCTTCTCCATCAATCCCGATAAGATTAGAGAGGTTATCGGTTCCGGCGGAAAGGTAATCAACAAGATTATAGAGGAAACGGGCGTTAAAATCGATATTACCGACGACGGCAAGGTAAACATCGCTACTTACGGCGAGGATATGACCAACGCTAACCGCGCTAAGGCAATTATTCTTTCGATAGCGAAAGACCTCGAAGTAGGCGATATGTTCATTTCGACCGTCGCGAGAATTCTCCCCAAAGTAGGCGCGTTCGTTGAGCTTTCGCCTGGAAAAGACGGTATGATACACATCTCCAAGATGAGCGACCGCAAGATCAACACGGTTGACGAAGTTCTCGCTATCGGAGATACCGTCAAGGTTGAAATCATCAAAATCGGTGAAAAGGGTATAGACCTTAAGCTCCTCGAAAAGATGGAAGGCTGATTATAACGATCAGGGCGTCTTATTAAGGCAACGAGTTTGCCTAGTAAGGCGCTTTTTTGTTTCTTACGAATAGTTCGGATTTGTTCGACTTAGGAGTATAAAGACAAAACGGAGAATGTACTTTTTCTAAGCCCTTCGCCATATAATAGGCTTGTAAAAAAGAATTATAAGGCGAATAATGGGTATATTATTTAAAAGAAGCAAGTTTTTTGTAGCAACGAATATATTTTTGCTTTCTGTCGCGGCGGTATTTGCGGCGGTGTGTTTTGTTCCGTCCGGCGCGATTACTGCAAACGGAGCGCTTCCGTACACGCACGGCAACAGAAAAAGCGATAAAATTTCGCTTATGTTCAACGTTTACGAAGGCGCGGAAATAGTGGAAGGAATTCTTTCCGTACTTGAAAAATACGGCGCGAGGGCGACTTTTTTCGTCGGCGGTTGTTTTATAGACGATCATGCCGAACTGCTTGAAAAAATCGCAAGCGGAGGAAACGAGATAGCGAACCACGGATACTTTCATCGCGATCATTCTTCGCTCGGAGAAGAGGGGAACTACGATGAGATTGTCAATACCCATAAAGTAATAAAAGCCCTATCGGGAAAGGATATGAATTTGTTCGCTCCGCCTTCCGGCGCATACGGGCAGCAAACGTTAAAAGCCGCCCAAAACGCAGGTTATTCGGTGATTTTGTGGTCGAAAGATACAATCGATTGGCGGGATAACAACGTAAAAACGATAGTAAGGAGAGCGACAGACGGGGCGCGCGGCGGCGATCTTGTGCTGATGCATCCGAAAGCGCACACGCTCCAAGCTTTGCCCGAAATACTCGATTATTACAAAAACGCCGGGCTTGTTCCCGTAACGGTTTCCGAAAATATTTTCGGCTGAAACGACGCGGATGATAAATACGCTTTCGGAATAGAAATTCCGAAATTGAAAAGGTTCGGATTTGTCCGAGCCGGGAGAAAATTTTATGGTGAAACTAAAAACTTATGCGAACGGGTTAAGGCTTATAGTCGTCCCGTGCGAGGGTTCGTATTCCGTCACGTGCGGGTTGCTCGTAGGGGCGGGTTCGCGGTACGAAACGCCCGAAAACAACGGTATTTCGCACTTTTTGGAACATATGACTTTTAAAGGCACGCCCACGCGCACACCGTTTGCGATATCCGACGATATAGACAAAATAGGCGGGCAGATAAACGCCTTTACGAATAAAGAAAGCACTTGCTATTACGTTCGTTCGGTTGCGGAGAATACGGAAAAAGCGGTGGACGTGCTTTCGGATATTTTCTTCAATTCCACGTTCGACGAGGGCGAGCTTGACCGCGAACGCACGGTTATTCTCGAAGAGCTGAACATGGCGGAAGACACGCCGGACGACCTTTGTTTCGACGTTCTGGCGGAGGCTCATTTCGGGAAAACGGGGCTCGGAGCGACGATTTTGGGAACGAAAGAGAATATCGAAAAGTTCCGTCGCGACGACGTGGTAAAATACAAAAACGAGTTCTATATGCCCGAAAATACCGTTATTTGCTTTGCCGGTAAGATTACTTTCGAAGAAGCCGAAGGGCTTTGCAGCAGGTATTTCGCGTCGAAATTCACCCGCTCGGGATTTATCCGTCCGGAAATTACGAGTAAATTTATAGGGAAGAGCAAAACGGTAAACAAGGATATAGAGCAGGCGCATATTTGCTTCGGCTTTCAGGGCGTGAAATACGCTTCGGAAAAAACCGACGCGGCAACCCTTGCAAACGCCGCTCTCGGCGGAGGAATGTCGAGTGTGCTATTCCAGAAAGTAAGAGAAGAACTCGGTCTTGCGTATAGCGTTTATTCGTTCGTTTCGTCATATTTGGATTGCGGTTCGCTTTGCATTTACGCGGGCGTCGGTCCCAAAAACAAAAATAAGGCGACGGACGCGATTTTCACCGAGCTTAAAGCGTTTAATAAAAGGGGGCTTACCGAAAGCGAGTTTTTAAGAAGCAAAGAGCAGATTAAAAGCGGTTTCGTGTTCAGCAGAGAGTCAATGGCTACGCAAATGCTCCTTTACGCAAAATATCTGTTATATACGGGCGAACTGTTCGATTTCGACAAGCGACTTGCAGAAATTAACGCGGTTACGCTCGACGACGTAAACGACTACGTGAGAACAATCGATACCGAACATTACTCTTCGGCAACGGTTGCAAGAAAACCCTGACATAATTTAGCTTACTTAATAAAAACGTAGGAAATAAAGCTATGCTGTTTAAGAAATTGAATCTTTTAATGAAAACGACGAGCACGACAAACGCGGCTTTGGCGGAGTATCTTTCGTGCGCTCCGTCTTATATAGGCAGAGTGCGCGAGGGTAAAAAGTACGTTGCGGCAAACGATCCCGTAAAGGGAAAAATCGCTCGGTATTTTTCCGAAAAAGAATATACGCCGGAGCAGAAAGTCGTTATCTCCTCGGCAATTCCTTTAAGAGGCGATTTTCCCGAAGACAAAGAAAAACTCTTGTTCCTGCTTGTCGGCTGGCTTTCGGAAAACGACGACGAAAATACTCCCGTCGAAGATTTTTTAAAGGTTTTCGGCTCTCTGAATTTGGAGAAAAAGGACGAAGAAAAGATTGTTCTCGGTAAGACGAGCTCAAACAAAGCGGGATATTTTTACGGCGATTCGGGTAAAAAAGAAGCGGTTTTGCTTCTTCTCGGTGAAGCATTAAACCTGAACGCGCCCGTCGAAATACTGTCTTTTTCGGACGAAACGCAACATTGGGCGGAAAGAGATCCGGCTTTTTCAAAACGCCTTTCGGCAATGCTGAAACAGCTTGTTTCCATAGGCTCTAAAATAAAAGTTGTCGTGCGGACGGATAAAGTCCCTAACGATGAATTTTTCAATGAGATAAAAAGAAGACTGCCCCTTTATTTTACGGGCGCGGTCGAACCGTACTATTGCATCACTCAGCCGGGCATAAGGCTTAGAAAGTCGTTTATGGTAATTAAAGACTTTGCCGCGGTTACGTCGCAGTCGCTTTTAGACGACGAAGACAGCAATTTCGTTCAATACATAAAGAACAAGCGCGCAGTCGGCGCGGTGGAAAGAATTTTTAACGGATTTGCGGCAAAGTGCAAGCCGCTTATGCGCGTTTACACGCAGGCTAACGCGCACACATTCTTTCCCGCTTTCAAAAAACTCAACGAAATCGATTGCGCATTGTGGTTCAGTTCACGTCTGCCTTCGGTTGCCACGATGCCCGAAAACATCGCGAAATCCATTGCCGCAAGGACTTGCTCGCCTTTGTTCCTCGATTATTGGGAGGAGAGAAGAGAAAAATATTCCCGCCTTGTGAAGAGGGGATGCGATATTACCGAAACGCTGTTCCTCCCGGATTTATCGGAAATGGAGGACGGTAAATTCCCGACGATGCTTTCCGATTTGTACGGCGGAAACTCCGCTTACATCACAAAGGAAGAGCTTAAAGAGCACCTCGAATGCGTAATTAAATACTTAGAGGAAAACAATCACTACAGAGTAGTTATCAAAAAAGGCGATTGCGGCGCGTTTCTGTATATTCTGGAGGGCGTTGCCGTAACCGTTTACAGCGCGGCTCCCACAACGATTTTCGCGTTTTCGCAGCGGTTTGTAAACGAAAGTTTTATAGGCTATTTCGTCAATAAAGCAGGCGAAATACCCCCGAAGGAAAAAATGATTTCGGATATTAAAGATTATATATCGAAGCTTTGATTTCGTTTTTCGGGAATAAAAGCGTATAAAAAGGTGCGACGGTTTTTTATATCGGTCACACCTTTTTTTCATAGAATAAATTTTTAAACATACCAAAAGCCGCCGTGATAAATTTCACTGCGGAAATCGGTAACTCACGACCGTTTTTCGGCTTTTGAAAGCCGAAGCGATATGCCGCGAGAGGTATGGATTTAAGTGTTTTTACTTGTTAAAACAGTCCTTGTAGCTCTTGGAGAATTTAGCGACGGGGGATTTGCAGGAAGGAATATCTACCTTGTCGCCCGTTTTGGGGTTAATGCCCTGTCTGCCGTTTTTATCGCGAAGCTCAAACGTAGCAAAACCGGAAATGTGAACATAGTCGCCCGTGGTCAATACGTCTGTAAGAGTTTCTTTAAAAGCCATAAGGTTTGTTTCGGCTTCTCTGATGGTAACGCCGAGTTTGTCTGCATAAGCGCGAACGAATTCACTCTTGTTCATAAATGTCCTCCCGTAAAATAAAAATAATATTCGTTTGCCGTCGGCGGTCGGAAACGTCGTCGCCGGCGAGCTTAATTTTAAAACTCCGCATAGAAAGCGGAAATTTATTAAAAAGCACGTATATAGTCGATTATAACATATATAAAAATTTTTTCAAGGGCTTTTTTGAAATTTTATCTCAAAATCCGAAAAAATTTATGTTTTTTGTTATGTTTACGCGCGAGTAGAAGAAAAATTACCGTTTTTTCGTCGACTACATAACCAATTTTCCGTGCGCGTTACTTTGAAATATACTCGTCGCTTGCGAAAACCTCGGTGATTTCGCCTATATACATATCGTGGAAGTCTTTTTTCGGGTAGTATTCGGATACGACGGACTTATCGATAAAAAACTCTTCTTTCACGGGTGCACGGTAGAGCTTTTTGCATATAAAAACGAGCTTTGCCTGCTCAAAATAAGTCGTTTCGCCGCTAAAAACCGGCGTTAATCCGCAGTGAGCTATTTTATCGCCGTCACGCCCCGAATGAGAACCGAGATACCCGAGCTGTTTTTTGTATTCGCTCGGAAAAACGCTCAGCGTGAAGTACTCTTCTCTGTCTATAAATTCTTTTGTGTATCTTTGAGGGCGAACGTAAACCACTACGGAAGGTCTCCCGGAATTATGCCCCCAAATAGAGCCTAAATGCCCCCAGGAAATCGTCATCGAGTTGTAACCGTTTTGCTCGTTGCCCGCGGCGATGAGCATCCATTCGTCGCCTACAAGCGTGAATGGATTTAATTTCAGCTTTTTATAATCGGTTTTTACAAGCATTCAACTACCTCCGTTTATTTGTTTTTCTTTACGGAAACATATCTTTCGGATATGCCTTTGCCGTTGTTATAGTTTTCTACTATTTCCTTCCGTTTCTTTTCGGTCGGAGCCGTTAAAGTATTTTTCTCTTCCGTTACGATTGTCGTAGCCGGGTTTTCGGGCGTGAAGCTGACGGTTTTCGCGTCTTTGCATTTAACTATTATTTTGCTCGTTCCGTTGCCGATAATCTCTAACTTTTTCGTTCCGTCGCAAATAAGCGTTACCACGTTGTCCGAAGTTTCTACGGTCGTTTGTTCGGCTTTTTCGAAAGTATTCTCTTTTTCTTCGGTTTGATTATTGTCGACTTTTTCCTGACTTATGCTTTCGTCAGCCGATTTATTCGTTTCGGTTAAATCGGTTTCGTGCGCCTCTGTATTTTCGGCGTAGAATACGTTTTCGTTTGCCTCTTCGTTTTCGAGTGTCGCAGTTTTCTCGGTCGAAGCGTTTTCGGCGGAGAGTTTTTCTGCCGCGGTTTCCGCAAGCTCTCCGTTTCCGTTTTTAGCTTTTTTCGGGATAGGAACTCTCTTTACGATGGAGAACATAATGGGGATTATGAACAGCGTTACGAGAGTGGCGAGCGTAAGACCGCCGATTACAACCACGCCGAGCGGTTGCATAAGTTCGGAGCCTCTGCCTATTGCGAGCGCAAGGGGGATAAGAGCGAGCACGGTGGTAAGCGTGGACATCCAAATCGCTCTCATTCTCGACTTGCTGCCTTCGATAAGCGCGTCGTAAGCAGAATAACCTTCTTCCGTTCTTAGCTGTTCTATGCGGTCTATCATTACGATTGCGTTGTTAACGACTACGCCCATCAACATTATAATGCCTATGAACGAAACGACGTTAAGCGTCAAGCCCGAAATAGACAGAGCGAGGAACGCGCCCGAGAACGAAAGAGGTATGGAGAATATTACGATGAAAGGTTTAGAGAGGGATTCGAACTGGCACGCCATTACCGCGAAAAGAAGAATAAAAGCTATTATCATCGCGATTGCAAGACCTTGGAAAACCTCGTTTAAATAGTGATTTACGCCGCTTTCCTGAGAAACGTAACCTTCGTATCCGCTTAAAACGTCCGCTACTACTTTTGCAAAAGCGTCGGCTGCCGTACCCGAGTCTATGCCCGTCGATTCGGCGGCAAGGTTCATAACGTATTTGCCGTTCTGACGAACGATTTGCGTGGGCGAAAGGGTTTTAGTTATTACGGCGATGTCTTTAAGTTTAACAGACTTGTCGCCGGAGAACGAAAGCACGTAGTTGTCTATTCCGCCGTAGTATTCGTTTATCGTGCCGTCTCTGAATTTTACGGAAACGTCGTATTGATTGCCGCTTACGGTAACGGTGCAAGCGGAATATCCGGCGATGCCGGCTCTCAGCGTAGCGACGGCTACCGAGTAGTCTATGCCGTTTTCAAAGCATTTCTGACCGTCTATTTTAATCGAGTATTCGGGCGTTTCGCTCGAAAGATTGTTGGTAACGCGGGTGAAGTAATCGTATGAACTCGTCGCCTTCTCAGAAACTTTTTCCGCTATTTCTTTCAAAACGGCAACGTCTTCGCCCTCAATCGTCACGCCGATGTTGGAAACGCCGCCGAAGCTGCTCATAAGCGAAGCGAGAACGCCGTCCACTTCGGTAACGGTAAGAGAGAGGGAGTCGTCCGTTTCCGCGATTTTTCTTATCTCTTCGAGAACGGTTTTCGTTTTCTTTTTCGCATTGTCGTTAAGTACGAGCCTTATCGTTCCGTGTACGGAAGTGGATATAAGACTGCTGTTCGAAACGTCGGCGGAAAGATGTTTGACGTCCGCCACGTTATCTCTTATCGCCTCGTAAACTTCGTAAGTCTTTGCTTTGCAGTAGCTTAGCTCGTCGGCGGAGTCGAACACAATGTTTACTTCAATCGTTTTCTGGTCGACCGAAGGCATAAAATCGGTTCCCGTCGTGAATATAATAGTCGTGCTTGCTGCGAAAACAAGGAGGGTTAAAACGAGCACGAGCCAGCGCGCACGCAGGCATTTTCTTAAGAATCCGTCATAGAAACGACTTGTCGCCTGTACAAATGAAGTGTTCTTTTTCGTGCGTTTTACGGGCTTTTTATCGTTTGCACCGGAGTTTTCGTCTGAAGACGAAGAAGTTTCTTTTACCGCGGAAGCGGGCGCATGTTTTTTAGCCGGGCGTTTTCCGAACGGTCTTCCCGTAAGCATTTTTTTGTCGCTGCAAACGAGGCAGTAAAGAGTAGGTATTACGGTAAGGGCGACTATAAGCGAGAAAACAAGCGAAAAGATTACCGACCAGGAAAGATCTGCGAAGATCATTTCGGTAAGACCTTTCGTGAACAGAATCGGGAAGAATACGCATACAGAGGTAAGGGTGGAAGCTACGAGCGAACTTGCCACGAGCCTTGTGCCGTCTATGGCGGCTACGTATGCCGATTTGCCTTTATCTCTCTCGCAGTTTATGCTTTCGATAATAACTATACTGTTATCTACGAGCATACCTATGCCGACCGCAAGTCCGCCGAGCGAAACCATATTGAGCGTTATGCCCATAAAATACATACAGCCCATCGCGCCGAGTACGGAAAGAGGCATTGTAACCGCTATTACGAGCGACGTTCTAAGTTTCTTTAAGAACAAAAGAATCACTATAACGGCAAGCACGCCGCCGATAATCATTGAAGAAATGACGTTGGAAACGCTGTCCGTAATGAATTGCGATTGGTCGTCTATCATAACCGCGACGGACGAACCCGAAAATTCGTTTACGATTTCCCTAACGCCCGACGAGATTTTAGCCGCGTTCGCGCCGGAAATGCCGTATACTTTCAAAGTAACCGCCTGTCTGCCGTTGTAGTAC
Organism: Christensenellaceae bacterium; assembly: GCA_022768945.1. Classification (GTDB taxonomy): domain Bacteria; phylum Bacillota; class Clostridia; order Christensenellales; family Borkfalkiaceae; genus RGIG3732. The sequence continues at coordinate 31,676 of JALEKY010000041.1, forward strand.
GCGTAGGAAGAGAAGGAGCGTTCTTCTTTAACGGAAGCGACGTCCGAAATTTTAAGGGTTAAATTCGCGTTGCCGTCCGCGTCGTAGGTTAAATCGGAAAATTCGTGCTGTTCAACAAAGCTTACGAAGTCCTCGTTAATGTCTATCGGCAAACCGACGTCGAGGCGTTTTAACAGCTTTACGAAGTCCGAAGCTTTTATTTCCTCTTGAATAAGCTCGCCGGTGACGGGATTTGTGTATTCGTATTCTTTTTTGAATTCGATAATCTCGTCGCAGAACTTAAAGAAGTCGTCTGTCAGCACTTTTGCACATTCGTTTTGAATTTTTACTATAATCTCGCCGGGAATGTTTATAAGCGCGGGATTGTTTTTCAAAAGATCGTAAAGAGATTGCGTTGAGTTTGCGAGATCGTTAAAACCAAGTTCTCTTAGTCCCGCAACAAGCTCGTCTATGTTAATTTGCTCGTCAAGCTCTTTGAATATCTCTTCGCCCGTTTTTACATTAATGGAAGATATCGTGTCGGAAAAGCTTTTAATTCCGTCGCGATATTCGATTAGAGTCGCGCTCGTGGTTTCCTGCAGATATTTCATAGCCGTTTTCGCGAGAGAAAGGGATTGACCTAATTCTTTGGAAACGGGCATTTGAAAATATGTATTCTCTATTTCCTCTATGCTTTTGGGGGAAGAGTCGTTTCTGAACGAAACCTTGCCGCCGCTCTCGGTGAGAGTGCCGAGAGGAATATCGAGCTTTGAATTGGTTGCGAGCTGCTGAACGAGCAGAAGCGAGGTCATTTCGAGTCCGTTAAACGTGCTAATGACTATTTTGTCTTCAGGAACGCCGGAAAGATCTACCGAGCCGACGTTCTCGACGGAGAGGAGTTTTTCCCTGATCGCCTTGGCGTCCGCATAGGCTTGCTCCTCGTCGTTGTCGTTGTAAACGGTAACGGTAGCTACGGCGTTTCCGTTGAAGTCTATTTTTGTGTAAATCGGATCGTAACAGCTGTCAGGGAACGAAACGAGGGCGAGCTTGTCTTTAATTTCGTCCGTTTTTTTGTCTACGTCCGTTCCGTACTCGAACTGAATCGCAGCCATAGTCGCGTTTTCTATACTGTACGAAGTTATGGATTTTACGTTCGAAAGAGTTTTAAGCGCGGAGTCTAAAAGAGGTCTTACCGTTTCGTCGCACGTTTGCGCGCTTGCTCCGGGATATGCTATGGTTACGCCGAGCGCGGGGAATGCTATATCCGGCAAAAGATTTACCGGCATATTGAGTGCCGCGAGTATTCCGAAACCGAATACGAGAATGGCTATCGTGCAAACGGTTACCGGTCGCAAGAAGATTTTCTTCAAAAAATTCATAATAAATCGCTCCTATGACAAAACGGGCAGCTGCACTCTCTTTTTCGCATCTACCCTATGTAATAATACCACTAATAAAGTAATTATACAAATGGTTCTTTAAATAATTGTTAATATTGAAACTTTTTTTGAAGTTTTATTCCTTTTTTTATAAAAAATCGGACAAAAAACCATGCTTTTCGGTGCGGATTCCGTTCGTTATCGCTGATTGGCCGGAAAACGGCCGGCGACGAAGAATTCAATTCCGAGAGCGAAAAACAATACTCTGCGCCGTCCGTTTGACAAACGCGTTTGAAAAGAGTTATAATACAAAAAGAGAAAAACAAAAACAAGGATTTATTTCAAATGAAGTATATCGAAATGCCCGAAGGCTCGCCTGCGTATC
>JALEKY010000072.1 GCA_022768945.1 Christensenellaceae bacterium
CGTAGTCGTTTGCTACGTTCTGGCGGATTCGGCTAGTAAAGATCCGGGCGCATACTGGCGCAAGCTGAAACAACGCTTAAAAAATGATGGAAGCGAGGTCGTGACAATTTGTCACGGGTTGAAAATGCAGGCTTCCGACAGTAAAATGCGAGAGACCGATTGCCTTGATACGAAAGGCGTTTTGCGGCTTGTGTAGTCGATTCCGTCGCCGAAAGCCGAACCGTTCAAAATGTGGCTGGCACAGGTGGGAAGCGAACGGCTTGACGAAATAGCCGATCCCGAAAAGGCGATACTTCGCGGCGCGGTTGAACGCAAGATATAACTCGGCGGTATCGTATCTCGCGTCGTGGCTTTGCCCGTATAATCCGAAAAGTTTAGCTGTTTCCATAGTGACGTCATACGGGTAAAGATCGTAGTATTCCGAAAATTTCGTAAGTTTGGGGTACTTGTAGCCCCTGCCGTTTTCCCGCGGTATTTTAATTATATCCGTAAAATAGCGCATGAAGCAAATCCCTTCACGGTAGCGGAATTGTCTGTCGTGTTAGGCGAATTCCGCAATCATAAACTTCAAATCGAAGGAAAGGTTGTGTGCGATTATTACGTCCGCGCGGAGAAAATCGTCATAGATTTCTTCAATATCCGTGGAAAACGTATGCCCGTTTGAAAGGACGAAGAGCTTTTCGGGGGTAAACCCGTGCACCGCGACGGCGGAAGGTTCAACGTAATCTACATAGAAAAAGAAGTTTTTCGCTTTGACGTTCTTATACTCGATTGCATAACGTAGGAAAGCTGAATAATTCTTCCGGGACTAAGCCCCGTCGTTTCCGTATCGAAAAATAGTATCATACCAAAATCTTGTAACACTTTTTTTAATATTTTTCAACTTTATTCGTCGCCTCGCCAGATATTTGTGCATCCGCCGCGGCTAAACCTATAACTATTTATAACAGCTATGTTTTTCATTCGTATTTGTACAAATCGCTTATTTTTCGTATTTGTACAAATCGCTTATTTATTTGTATATATCGGCAAAAATTGTTTATAATAAGCGAAAAAGATAAATTTATATCGAAAAGTGTATATTCAAAATTGCGAAAGAGTGTTATGTTTTTCGTGGTAAAAAGGGGAGCAGATATATGGAAATCGTTCAGATCGAAACAAATAAAATATCTCCGTACGTAAGACATGCGGACTTTGTGGAAACAACAAACGATATTTTTCACGTACCGTGGAGAATTATTTACGACTACGAATTTTATTTTGTGGTAGAAGGAAAAATTACCGTAATAACCGAAAACGAGGAAGTTACTCTCGAAGCGGGCGACGTTCACATAATGCGTCCTTCGTGCTGGCACAGAAGAATCGCTACAACACACAAAATAGGCTACTACAATATGCATTTCGATTTTCTTAAGCTTGAAGAAAACAGTGTTTTTTCTACCTATAACGAATACGTAGTGCCTATAAACCGCAACGAAAGAAGGGTAAAAAAGAACGATATACTCAATCAAAGGGTCGTTTACGAGCCGAAGGATATAGCTCTTCCATTGAAAGCTACGGTAAAGGACAGGGCAAAATACATTTCGTTGCTTGGCAACCTTGTAGAACATTACAAGCATATGAGACCGGGGTACGACCTTCTTTTAAAATCGGATATTCTCGTTTTACTTTATTATCTGCTCGAGGAAAACGACGAGCGGAAAAACGCCGCCAAGTATCATCATAACGCCGTTGCTCAGTTTACGCAGATAATTTCAAGCGATTTCAGCGAAAAACTGTATTTATCGGATTTGTCCGAACAAACCTGCTTAAGCCCTTCTCATATGCGAAAGCTTTTCAGAGAAGTAAACGGCTGTTCGCCGAGGGATTATCTTATAAATCTTCGCATAGAAAAGGCAAAATACATGCTCGAAGAAGGCAAAGAAACGGTCGCTTCCATAGGGGAAAAAGTAGGGTACGAAAACGTCAATTATTTCAGCAGAATTTTTAAGAAAAAGACGGGAATGTCGCCTATACAGTACAGAGGATCTCTCTATATAAAGAAAAAAACTGAAGATAAAAATTCGTTTTACTGGTGCGACGTAATCAATCCCGTCGGCGACGAAAAGGATAAATAAACGTTCGGAACAATAAGCGAAAAGTGAAGAAAACAAACTTTTTCGGCATATACAAGGTTTTTCCGCCGTGATATAATCCAAATAACAACGGGTTTTGCCCGGCAGGACTTATTACGGCGAAACGGTTGTTTTAACCCTGGGAGGTTAAAGCATCGGTTTCCCGTTTAAGAATAAATAAAAAACGGCTTATGTTCATTTGAAAAGGCTGAGCCGTGCAAGGAGGAAACATGATGAAAACGACGAAATTAGTATTATTGCCGCTTTTTGCGGTGATAACGTTATTTGCTTTTGTTTTTGTGCTCGACGCGAAAACAGTTAAAGCAGAACAAACGGAAACCGATTACACTGCGGTGACCAACTGGTGGGGAGACGGAATGTATGCCGACGACGTTTTAACGGTTACAAACAATTCCGTTACCGCCGAAACTTACACTCAAAATCACTTTTTTTTTGAATTTAAAGTAACTTCCCTGCAAGAGGGCGACAGCTATGTTACGTTCTTTATAAGGGGCGGAGAAGAGGGAAATCCCCGTCCGTGGTCGGTACCTACGGGCGCATCTACCATTCGCATACATCCTGCGAACACAAACATTTTTGTCGAGGGAGAACATAAGGGATACTTCCTTACCAACGACGAAAAATGGCATCCTGTCGAAATAAACATAGATAACGATAAAAAGGAGGTAACTTACGTTCTCGATAAAGGGCTTGCTACCGAGGCGTCTTTTGTTTCCGCTGTCGATAATTTAGGCGCAAACGGCAGACTTTGCGTATTCGTCAGCCTTGCGAACGTACAGCTCAGAAATATCAAGACGAACGACGTGACGAGTTCCGAACCCGTTTCGGACGCGACGGGTATAACTCTTCCCGAAACTATAAAAATGGAAGCAGGTTCAAGCAAAGTTTTAAACTATGCGCTCGTTCCCGAAAGTGCCGATGACGAAGTAACCGTAACCGTTTCCGACGAGGAAGTTCTCGGATACGAAGGCGGAAAACTCATCGCAAAGAAAGCGGGTACAGCAACCGTAACGGTGACTTCCGTAAAGAATGAAAACGTAAAGGCTCAAACGTCGGTAGAGGTAGTACCTATTTCCGAAAAGCCTGAAAATATGCCTAAATACGAAGATTATATGAAATTATCTTACGAGTTAGGCTGCGATCCTTCCGTTGCGGATTCTCTCACGGTTACCGATACGGGTTATATTCTTGAAAACGCGAATTTCTATCCTACGTTTTTCCCGATAAAGGATTCTGTGCCGGACGCGTCTTTCTCTATGAACGCTATGTCGTTCGCTTTAAAAGTTGAAACAGAATTGGCAGGCGATTGGTGCGGCGCGATATTATTCCGCACGGCTACACCGGGGACGGTATTCTTCTCGAACGCTTCGGGTATAGAAATAAGATTGTTTAAAAACTCGCCCGCGATTGTTGTATTGCATCACGGCGGCATAGGCGAAGATAACAGCACGGTTCTCGGCACTACGACAGCAAGTCTTGCCGACGGATTTACGCACTATTACAACTTCGAAGTATCCGGTAACGAAATAACTGTATGCATCGACGGCGTTAATGTGGTGGACGCGTTCGACGCGACCGAACAGTTCGGCAGATACTATAACGTAGAAAACAACAATTCTTTCAATATTACCGCTCGTAACGGCAAAATGACCGTAACCGATCTTTGCATTTACGATACGACGACGGAAGAACCCGAACCGGACGACAGCTCTTCAGGAACAACCGAACCCGACGATAGTTCGGACACGGCAAGCGACGCTTCCTCGGGCGAGCCTTCGGATACGTCTTCCGATACCGAAGAAGGTTGCTTCGGCGGAATAACAGGCGGAAACATCCTTTTGATTTCGGCATTGTTTGTTTCCGGCGCATTGATAAAAAAGAAAAAGAATAATTAAAAATATTTAGCGGAGCCGTTTAAAAAAAGCGGCTCCGTCAAAACGGTGGGTAAATGAAAAAAATAATTATTGCGGTTATTTCAGTCTTAGCATTGTTTCTTTGTTCGGGTTTATCCGTATTGAACGTTTCCGCTGCGGAAAAATACGACGCGGGTAGCAGCTATTTCGTAGTCGGCAACGATTTAAACGACGGAGGATACATAGTAGCAAGCGTGAACGTAAAAGATTACGGAGCAAAAGGCGACGGCAAAACGGACGATACAGCCGCTATAAAGGAAGCTTTTTCCGCAATGGTTTTCGGCGCTAAAGCCGGCACTATTTATTTTCCTGCGGGGAAATATCGCGTTACTGCGCCGGGTTTTACGGTGCTTAGCGGCTGTTCGCTTGTAGGACAGCGTAAAGATCCCGACAATTCGGACAATGAAGAGGACACGGTAATAATCGCGGATTATATCAATAAAAAAGACGTTCCGCTGTTTTATATGTCGGAATGCTCTGCGCTTATCGATATATCGGTTTATTATCCCCGACAGAAAGCGGATAAACCTATAAAATATGCCCCCACTATAAAATCCGCAACTACAACAAGAGAGATAAGCAATTTCGTTACCGTGAAAAACGTGACGTTATACAATTCTTTTGACGGCATAGATATCCGCGGCGGTGCTCAGCACTGCACGGGTATAAGAGGTACGGTTCTGAATACGGGTTTGCAAGTAAGCCTTAATGCTGAGGTTTCGGAATTTGTCGACATTAAATTTTCCGCTTCATATTGGAACAAGTACGACGGTACTTCCGTAGATAAGATAAAAGCTTACACTAAAGCGAACGCAATCGGATTTAAGATCGGTTATACGGACGATTACCTTATGTATAACCTTTCTTTCCCGAAGGACGAATTCGCAAAAGGCATTTACTATTATGCGGACAAAACCTCTACGGGGCAGACGTTTATTTCCTACGGGCTTTCGTTCAATTTGAACGGTTCAGAAATATTCGTCGAGGACGGATACGAGGAATTTATTCCCGAAGGCTGGCCGAAACAGGTAAACATAGACAAAGTTAAAAACAGCGATAAATATTCATTTGAAGAACCTGTTGACAGATATTCGACGAAAAACACGTTGTTTAATGTTCGCTCCAAGGCATACGGCGCGACGGGGAAAGGCTCAAAAGACGATACTCAGGCGTTTAGAAAGGCTATCGATGACGCAAAAAAAAATGGCGGCGGAATAGTTTTCGTGCCCGCCGGAACGTACAAAATAACGAGCAGCATCGAAGTTCCCGATAACGTAGAAATACTCGGCGACTGGCACGGATACCGTACGGGTTCTCCGAGCGTAATTTCGGTCAAAAATAAAACAGACGAGCAGAACGCGGCGTTCGTACTCGGCAATAACAGCGGAGTGCAGGGCTTGACGTTTATTCTTCCCGAGCACGCTCCTTCCGCCTATATTGTTCCCGAAGGGGAGGAGTATGGTTACGCGAACGGTAAAACTTACGACGTGTGGAAGGACCCGTTCCCACTGGAAAGTTTAACGATTACCGAATTTCCCTGGCTTGTAAAAGGAGATGGCAAGGGTTGCTGGGTAGAAAATATCTGCATAACCAACGGTTTTAACGGCATAGATTTCGCAAGCGCAAAATGCGACGATTTCGTCATAAAGGGCGTTTGGGGCACTTGTATGAACTTAGGCGTTAAAATAGGCGGCGGCAGCGAAAACGGTAGAATTGCTTATACGTTTTTTACCTATGGTACGTGGTGGGAAAATATAAGAAGAACGCAGGATTTATCATTGTATTCGTACCGCTGTTCGGACGGATATTATCTGGGTAACTGCAAAAACATAAAAATCCTTTCCGCTGCTACGTTCGGGCTTCACTACGGTATGAGGTTTTACAACGACGGAATGGGCGCGCCCGAGAATATAAGCGTTCTTAGAATGCTTGCCGATATGCCGTTCGGAAAGTACGGAATTTTTGCCGAAGCGGGCGACGATATTTCAATAGTAGGGTTATCTACGGGAGTGAATTCCACACCCGACGCGGGCAAGATTTCCAACTATCTGTACGAAGATGAAAACTTCGGCGGGAAACTCAGGGTGTACGGACAGAATTACTGGGGAAATACCGAAAACAAAATTTGCGGCGACGTGAAAATATACGGCTACGATGACGTAAACACCGATTATATTTCACACGATTTTCCTAAGCCCGATTATTACTACAACGACAATAGTTCTTCGGAAGATAATTCCGGAAAAAAAGGTTGCGGCGCAAGTTTGCATCCGGAAAGCGCGGCATTACTTATTACGGGCTGTTGTATGTATATTATTCTTGCAAAAAAAAGAAAAGGAGAGAAAATATGAAAAAATTTGCTTTATTGTTGATTGCGGTTCTGTTTGCCGTTTGCTCGTCTTTCGGTTTTACCGGAGCAGCCGCTCAGGAAGAAACGGGCGCCGAAACAAGGCCGTTGTTTAACTGGTTCAGTCATACCGACTGTATGTCGTTTGACAGTGATAACGAAATTTATAGAGTTAACGACGCAAATCTTTCGAGATTGTCCTCCGTTGACGCGTCGCTTCATCTTTTAAAGAGCGATTACAGCGACGATCTCATTAAATTCTCGTACAGATACGCTCATTCCAACGACGGTCCTTTGGCTGCTAACGACTGGAATTTCTACTTTACTTTCCGCAATTTCGAAGGCGAAAGCCCGCTTTGGGCTTCCCAGTATTCGGCGCATCTTTTGTTCTTCCGCGATCAAATGAGATTTATACTTGTTTACGGCGGCAGTTTTGTGGTAGAGCAACAGGTGGCTTTACCTTCCAACCTTAACGGAGATTACGAGCTTGAGGATACCGCTTGGCATAGTGTGGAAATAAACATAGACGACGAGACGGGCGCAATCGAAATATACAGAGATAAAGGGACGGAAGAGGAAATCCGTTTAAGCGTAAGTTGCAAGTCGGACGATAAAATTCAGCTTCTCGCCGAAGGCGGGTATTCTTTCTCCACCTATCGTTACGACGTCGAATTCAAGGATTTATACTTCTTCAATTCAAAGAATACGGAAATAGACGACGAACGCTCTAAATTCGATAATCCTGACGGAAACGACGGTTCGGACGATTCGGGCGACGAACCTTCGGACGAACCCTCGGGTGATAATTCAGGCGAAACGCCCGCAGATTCCGAAAAGAAAGGCTGCAAAGGAGATATGGGCGCAGGCAGCATAATTGCAGGCGCGGTAGTTGCGCTTTCCGCTGTTTTGCTTAAGAAAAAGGAGCACTGATGGCACGGACTCGAAAACCAAACGGAGAGCCGAGGAAAAACGGTACTCTCGGCGAAAGACTTAAAAGATACAAATATTTGTACCTTTTGATGATTCCCGGAATCCTTTGGTATGTACTGTTCCATATCGTACCTTTTTACGGAATAGTAATAGGCTTTCAGAATTATACGCTGGCTTCAAAATCCATATTCAACAACGAATGGGTGGGCTTTAAAAACTTTGAATGGTTGTTCGCATCTCCCGATTTTTTCAAGGTTTTGTGGAACACCGTTTACATGAGCCTTTTAAAGCTCGCCTGCGGCTTCGTTGCGCCGATAATTCTTGCACTAATGATAAATGCCATAAGATGCAAGCCGTATAAAAACGTGGTGCAGACGATATCTTATCTTCCGAACTTCCTCTCGTGGGTTATCGTTTTTTCGATAGTAACCGTTATTTTCAATAATTACACGGGTGTATTGAAGCAGTTGTATTCGTCTTTCGGCTGGGAGTATACAGACCCTTCTACAAACGAGAATACGATAATTGCTTTTTTGGTTTTTTCCGCGGTATGGAAGGGCGTGGGATACAGCGCGATAATATATCTCGCTTCGTTGTCCGGAATAGATCCGCAGCTTTACGAAGCAGCTTCCATAGACGGGGCGAATCGTTTCAGCAGATTGCTGAATATAACTCTTCCAGGCATTCTGCCTACCTGCGCAATAGTTTTAATACTTAACGTAGGGGGAATTCTCGGAGGGGATTTCGAACAGATACTTCTTTTCCAGGGCGGGAATATTCTTATTGCCGATAAAACGGAGAACTTTGCCACTTATTCGTACAAAATAGGTTTACAGGGCTTTCAATACAGCAAAACCACGGCGCTGGGCATATTCCAATCGCTTTTCGGCGCGATACTTACTATTGCGACAAACAAACTTGCCGGCAAGCTCGGCTACGAGGGAATATGGTAAAAAATTTATTACATAGAAAAAACGCTATAAAAAAACCGGTAGGCGAGAAGATAGCGGACGTAATAAACTATATCTTATTGTTTATTCTTTCGTTGTTGTTCGTAATACCGTTCGTGTACGTTATATCGATATCGTTTTCCACCGAAAATGCAATCGGTCTTTACGGCATAACGCTGTTCCCGAGGGAATTTACGGCAGAAGCGTATACCTATCTTTTCCGCTCGGGCGGGGTTATTCTGAAAGCTTATCGCAACACGATATTCATAACGGTGATTACAACCGTTCTTGCGGTAATAGTCACGGGCGGTCTGGCTTACCCGCTTTCAAAAGTAAAACTGCCTTTCAGGCAGGTATTTATGTACTATGTGCTGTTCGCAATGCTTTTCGGCGGCGGAATGATACCCACGTATCTTGTTATAACCAAAGCATACGGGCTGAAAAATTCCGTCTGGGCAATCATTTTGCCGGGAACTTACAGCGCGTGGAACATGATAATAATGAAAAACTTTTTCGCGCAACTGCCTAAGGATATAGAGGAAGCCGCTCTTATAGACGGGGCGAACGAAATAAAAATTTTCGTTTCGATAGTGCTTCCGCTTTCCAAACCGATAATCGCAACGGTCAGTTTGTTTAACGCCGTAGGACAGTGGAATAACTGGTTCGGTCCGTTAATCTACCTCGATAACACGGAATTCCCGACGATAATGCTGTTTTTAAAGGGTGTTATATCGAGCAGCTTAAACATAGGCAGTCAATTCGATTCGACGGAACCACCCCCGCCCCAGAGCGTGCAGATGGCGACAGTGCTTGCCTGTACCGTTCCGATAGTATGCGTTTACCCGTTTTTACAAAAATATTTTGCTTCCGGCGTACTTGTCGGCGGCGTAAAAGGTTGAGGACTCTTTATGATCGAATTACATAACAACAAAGCGATACTGTCTATAGACGAGACGGACGGAGCGATAGTTTCGCTGAAAAGCAAATCCGGAAGGGAATACGTAGCTAAGCCCGTACCGATTATCGCCGTACGTCTTCTTGATACGGAAAAACAAGAGAGAACGGACGTGTTTTCGGAAGGCAAATATCTTTCCGAAGCAAAATCCGATAACGACGAAATTATTCTCGGTTTTTCCGGAATGGGCGGTCTTGAAATAGACTGCACGGCTACTATTTCTTCAACAAAACAAGGGTTTGAGTTCTCTTTAAAAATAGAAAACGGCACGGGTTTTGCCATCGAGTGGGTAGACTACCCCGTTATGCGCCTTAAAAACATGATGAAAGACACGGGCGGAGACTTTAAATTTTTAAAGACGAGGCAGGAAGGCTCCGAAACGGACACCCTTGCAGGTTATCATCATTTTATGACCGATTACCCGAATAAAGGGTGGGACGGCACATATCCGGGACCTACCGGTTTACAGTTTCAGGCGTATTATAACGGAAAAGAGGGGTTTTACTTCGGCGATCACGACGCCGAAAGCAATTTAAAGGTAATAGACGGTTATCTTTGCGACGGCGACATAGCTATAGAAAACAAGCTTTTACCGGGGCTTAAGGATAATGCTCGTTATGAATATCCGTTTAAAGCGATAGTTCGCGAAATAGAGGGAACCTGGGCGGACGCCGCAGAAGTTTACAGAAATTTTGCGGAAACTTCCGGAATGATAAAGGTACCGAAATTCAAGGAAAACGAAAGGATTCCCGAATGGATCGCGGATTGCCCGATAGTTGTCATTTATCCCGTGAGAGGGGACGAAGATATAGGCAAAATGGATCCTAATATGTACTATCCGTACACGAACGCCCTTCCGTATCTCGATAAATTGAAAGAGCAACTCGATTCCCGTTTTCTTGTTCTTCTCTGTCACTGGGAAGGCAGCGCTCCGTGGGCGCCGCCGTTCGTATGGCCGCCATACGGCGATAAGAAAAACTTCCTCGAATTTGTGGATAAAGTGCATGAAAGAGGGGATTTATTCGGCGTATATTGCAGCGGAACCGCCTGGACGGAGGAAAGTATAGTAGACCCTTCTTACAATACGAAAAAGATGTTTGAAGAACGGAATTATTCGGAAATAATGGCTACGGGCATAGACCAAAAGCTGTCGCGCGCATACATTTGCAACGGAAATATCCGTTGGGGTTACGATATGTGCATTCACACCGAAGGGGCGCGTGAAATAGTTTTAAATGAAGTAAATTCCGTCATAAACGAAGGGAAAGTCGATTATATTCAATACTTCGACCAGAACCTCGGCGGGTTGGCTTCGGTGTGCTATAACAAAAAGCACGGACATCCGGCTACCCCCGGCAAATGGCTAGTGGAAGATACTCTTACGCTTCTTAAAGACGTTAACGGCATAATAGACAGAGCGGGTAAAAAAGGCAAGGCGAGCGTCGGTTGTGAGTCCGCCGCCGCAGATTGTTATATGGGCGAAATGCCTTTCAACGACGGCAGAAATTATGGTTTTACCGACGTAAAGTGCGTTCCCGTTTACGATTATGTTTATCACGAATACGTAAATAATTATATGGGCAACTGCAACACGTCTTTCTTCACTCTCGACGTGGGCAAACATCCCGAATATCTGTTTTACAGAACGGGGTACTTGTTTACAACGGGTACCGTTCTCACAGTCGTTCTGAAAAACGACGGCAAACTTCACTGGGATTGGTCGTCCCCGTGGAAGCTTCCCGACGTAGATCAACAAGCTTACGGCGAATACGTAAAAACGCTTAACTCGTGGAAAAAGGGGCTTTTAAAGGGCGCTTTGACTTATGGAAGAATGCTTAAGCCTTTAGAGACGGAATGTGGGGAATATTCCTTTACAAGAAAGGACGGAGAGGTTAAAACTTACCCGTCGCTTAATTCTACCAGATGGCTTTGCGATGACGGCGAAGAAGTTCAGGTCGTTGTAAACTACTCGGAAAACGCCGAAACGTTCGGACTGCGTACGGACGAAGGAATAAAATGCGTTGAAGTTTACGATGAACCGGATTGCGCTTTCCCCGTTACGATTATCCCCGAAAACGGAATTTGCCGTATTACGGTAAAAGCCCGCAATGCGGTTAAAATAACAATAAAAAGATAAGGAGAGATAATATGAAGGCTAAAAACAAATTTTTAAGACTCATCGCCTCAATCGTTACGGCGTTTATGTTCGTTGTCGGTATTACCGGCACGGCGGCTTGCAAAAAAGACGATAACAAAATGCTAAGCGACGAAAAAGGCATTTACACTCTTGACGAAAACGGCATAAAGGTTTACAAAGTCGTTATGATGGATCACGGCGTACCTTTCACTACTAAAGAATTCAAATACCGTCAGCAGGTTTTAGAACGTGTAAACGAAAAACTCGTGCAGGATCTCGGTTATAAAGTGGATTTCAATATCGAAGTTTATGCAGACGACACATTCAATGATAAGCTTGTTACCCGCCTTGCGGATCAAGATCAGCTTGACCTTGTAAGACAGGTAGCCAAAGAAAATCTCGACAGCTACGTTTCTACAAATATCGCTATGGATGTAACCGATTACTTCAATAACGAGTCCTCTTTGAAGTCGAATCTTTCTTCCGCCATAATGAAAGAAGTGACGTATAACGGCAGGGTTCATGCGATTCCCCTCGATAAACTCCCCGTTAACGGTGTTACGTTTGTAAGAGGAGATCTCCTCAATAAAGCGGGTTATGAAAATCTGACATCTATAGAGGATTGGGAAGGATATCTTGACAAGGTTGTAAAGGGCGGTTCTGAGTACCTCAACTCAAAATTGCAGACGGTTCCCCTTATGGGTTCGCTTTCGTGTATAGAAGAAATGCTGTACGGCGCTTTTACCGACGACCCCGGCGCAAACTATATTAACGCGGAAGGGAAAATCCGCCCCAAATATTTCAACGAGGGATATAAAAATTTTATTAAAAAACTTCGCGAATGGATGGTAAAAGGCTATATTGACAACAGTCTTTTCAACTTTAACGAATTCGGAATGAACACATATATGTCCAACCAGGTTACGTCGGCTGTATCTTGCGGGATATATCACCTCGAATTCGGGTCTCTTCTTTCCGTAAATAAAGCTCATCCCGAGTGGAACATTACGCCGATAATGCCCCTTGCTACGGAAGACGGTAAATACGCTTCCACTGGAATAATGGGCGAGTTTTTATTCGTTCCGTATTCTGCGCGTTCGGCTGGCGTTGTGATGGATTTATTGAACTGGCATTTGTTCAATGAAGAAAACTATATGCTTTTAAGATGCGGTATAGAGGGCTTAACCTATACTATTAGTCCGGAAAAATCAATAGACGTTCCCGCTGCGGAAAAGAGCGCGAACGTAACCGCTCCTTCCGATCTTATAGGAAGATTTATGATTGCTACCTCTGTAAAATACAATATGGGCTATCCTGCTGCAACCTGCCCCGATGGCTCGAAGAAAGCATATTCCGACAGTTTAAAAGTAAAAGACGAACAGCTTATAGTCGATCCTACGATTTACGTCAGCTCCAAGATATCGGATATGGACAGAAGCGTTATAGCAAGCGCAAACAATACTGTTGCGGGGCAAATTCAAAAAATGCTCACTCTCAAAAAGGATAAGACTTTTGAAGTCTCCGATGCCGAGTTCGACGCGGTCTGGAACAAAATGCTTAAGGATTATACGGGTATTTCCGTATTTGATAAGATGACCGAAGAATACAACAAAATCAAATAATATCGGCATTGCGGGAGGGAGAAAATTACACTCTCTCCCGAGTTTTATAAAAACGCATAAAGAGCGACGGAATGTTTTGCTGTTTTGTAGATATATTTTTGGGAGAAAAAACCGCTTTTCAGGCAAAAAAACATTTCCGAGGCTATTGAAAATTAAAATTTATTAAATTAAAAAACAGTATAAATTATGGAAAAAGAATATCTGATAGGTATAAATTACTTTAACGGCTGGAACAGAAACGACCCCAATCGCTGGCAAACAAACGGCAGAGACTGGAGAATGGATTACCCTGAACGCATACCCATAACAGGTTGCTATAACGATCCCGAAACGATGATTGCAGATATAGACGCGGCAAGCGAGAAAGGCGTGGATTTCTTTCAGATGCTTTGGTATGTGCAGAAGCCCGAAAGAGAAAAAAATTCAAGACATTTAAACGATTGCTTCGCGCATTATTTTGCGGCGAAAAACAACGAAAAAATCAAATTCGTTTTGGAATTTTGCAATCATCCCCCTTATGAAATTCTCGAGGACGATTTATGGGAGGACAGCGTAGACGAGTGGGTTAAAATAATGCTTCACCCCGGGTGCCTGAAAATAGACGGAAAAGCCGTCTTCAAAATTCACGGATTGGCTTATTTTTATCAGCAATGCGGCAGAAGCGTTGAGAAATTTGACGAAAGAATTTCCGTTTTGCGAGCTAAGGCAAAGGGAAAAGGGCTTGAACTTATAATAGGCGCGGGCGTTATGGCAGACGCTGTGAACGATGACGAAATAGCTTTGTCCTCTCATGTCGATTATTGCACGACCTATGCGGATTTCCCGAGAATAGAGGAGACGGAAAAGCCTTATGCGTTTTCGGTTCTTACCGAGCAAGCTTTAAAGGGCAGACGGGTTTTGGTCGAAAAGCTGCATTCGCCGTACGTTCCGTTTATAATGTCCGGCTGGTATCCGAGACCGTGGGGAGTACATAGCGCGCAATACGCATACCCGACTGAAAAGGAGTGGAAGGAAGCTTTGCAGGGCGTTAAAACGGCTCTCGACGAGGACGAGCGTTTCACCCTTCACGGCAAAAAAATGTTTACGATTTACGCCTGGAACGAGTTTGGCGAGGGCGGCATCATGGCGCCTACGGCAGGCTTCGGAACTATGAAGCTGGATATGCTTAAAAAGGTGTTCGGAGAAAAATGATGAAAAAAATGTTTTTGATATTGTTATCGCTTGCGTTGTGCGCAGGAGTTGTTTTTACTTTTCCGTCGTTAACGGCGCAAGCGAAAGAACAAGAATATGAGGTAGTGGGAAAATATCAAAACGGAGATTTGATAATATCGAACATATCGGTAACCGATTTCGGCGCGAAGGGCGACGGGCAAACCGACGACACCGAGGCGATAAGCAAAGCGCTTAAAAAAGCGTCCGCTCAGGGCGGCGGCATCGTTTTTTTACCCGCCGGAAAATACAGAGTTACTTCGAGCTTGTCCGTGCCCTCTAACGTTACGCTTACGGGCGTGTGGCTTAACCCCGAAAACAATCCGTCTTTCGATAAGCAAACCGTTCTTTTTGCGGATTACAAAAGCAACGGCAAAGTTAACGGTTCGGCGTATTTTATTTCTCTCGCGCCTGGCGCCGGCGTTAAGGGCTTAAATATTTATTATCCGCAGCAGAACGCGGCTTCTCCCACGGAATATCCGTTTACGATCGGTTTGGGAAATGTCCTCGTAAATATTTCAGATATCACTCTTTTAAACTCGTACGCGGGCATAAAAGCAGGTACCGCTTCGCATGTGGAAAATATTTACGGTACTTGTTACAAATACGGGTTTTACAACACTGCAAACTATGAAATTTCAAACTTCGTCAATTTGAATTTTTCGGGTAAATATCTCAACAGATACGATAAAACGCCCGTCGAGGACATAAAAAAGGGCTGTTCCGGGTGCGTTCCCGTAAAGATAGGCAAGACGGACGATTTATTCCTTTACGACGTAATAATCGATGAGGAATACTATAAAAATGAAATTACCGTCGAGTTGGAAGAGTTTATTCCCGTCAGCCCGAAGCAGGCATACGGACACGCCGGCAAACTCAACGGCGCGAAAATCAAAAAAACCGAAGAAGATTATTACGTTAAGCTTTCCAACGAGGACGATATAGAAGGCGTGGCGGAGGGTTATTCGCACAAGCTTCAGACGGTAAGACGCCCGAAACCCGATAATCTTTATGTCGTAACCGCTTTCGGTGCTAAAGGAGACGGAAAAACAAACGACTCTTCCGCCGTAAATCAAGCGATAAACGAAGCGAAGTCAAACGGAGGGGGAACGGTATATTTCCCTGCTGGCAAGTATGTTATTTCGGAGTACGTCACCGTGCCTTCGGGCGTAGAATTACGCGGTGCGTGGGATAATCCTCTGTACCGTTCGGGAAGCGTTTTGTCATTCTCGGGCAAACAGGAAAAAGAGAAAGCTTTTGTAACACTTTCTTCGGACAGCGGAGTGCACGGTTTTACAATCGAAATAAACAATTACGATTATAACGATATAGGGAAAGTCGAATACCCGTGGATTTTCCGTGGGAACGGCAAAAACGTCTGGGTTGAGAATATTACATTTATCAGCACTTACAGGGGCATAGATATGGCTTCTTACAAATGCGATAATTTCCTTATTCGCGGTATATGGGGCACGTGCACTCACGGATTTATTTCCGTAGGCGGCGGAACCGCAGGCGGCGTGCTCGAATATATTATGTGTACGTACGGCACCTGGTGGGAGGAAATAGCGAGGGCTTCCGATAATATATCCGAGTGCACTTATAAGAACGCGGTGGGATTGACACTCGGCGATTGCTCGGATATAGCGGTGTTTTCTTTCAGCACTTTCGGAATTAAAACTTCGCTGCTCACAACTTTCGAAAACGGCAAGGGCGTAGAAAATTTAAGAATAATCCGTTTGGTTTCCGATCTCCCTAAAGGGTTCAACAACGTGGAGTTTAACGCGGGCAACAACATTGCTATAATAGGTCTTTCCACGGGCGGCGGTATATGGGGTAGCAAAGCAGTAAAAATAAATCCCTCGTTTGACGGGAAACTGAGAATATACGGGCAGATAATCTGGGGAGGTTCTGCAGGAGTGTCGGTTTATCCGAATAAAGATTATGCTTCCTACAATGAAAAGTCCGTAGACGTAGAAATACTAAAATTCGATTTTCCGTGGGAAAAAGGGGGTTTTTTCGGCTCAACCGCGTTCATTGTCATAGCGTCGTGCGCGGCTGTCGTAATACCGGGGGCGATAGTTGCCGTCGTATTAGAGAAAAAGAAAAAAGGAAAAACGAATGGAAAAAAAGAAAATACATCTGATATGTAACGCACATATCGATCCTATCTGGCAGTGGGAGTGGCAGGAAGGTGTCAGCGCAACTTTGTCTACCTTTAAATCGGCGGCAGACCTTGCGGAGGACTTCGATTACATATTCTGTCACAACGAAGTGACGGTTTATAAATACGCGGAAGAGTATGCCCCAGAGCTGTTTGAAAGAATAAAAAGCCTCGTAAAACGCGGGAAATGGCGGATTATGGGCGGTTGGTATCTTCAACCCGATTGCAATATGCCGTCGGGCGAAAGCTTCGTAAGACAGATAAGAGAGGGGCACGAATATTTTAAGGAAAAGTTCGGCGTCGTGCCGGAAGTTTCTATAAATTTCGATTCCTTCGGGCATACGCGCGGGCTTGTTCAGATTTTGAAAAAGTGCGGACAAAAAGGATACATCTGCTGTCGTCCGTATGCAAGCGAAAAGACTTTGCCTGAAGACGGTTTTCTCTGGGTAGGTCTTGACGGAAGCGAAATAAAAGCCATCAGGGCGATAGACGGCTACAATACCCCGATGGGAATGGCAGAAGTTATAATCAAAGACAGGGCGAAACGGCATAAAGGAAATACCGCGCTTGTGCTTTGGGGCGTAGGAAATCACGGCGGCGGACCTTCGAGAAAGGATCTGACTGACGTAACCGAAATGATTAAAAACGGCGGAGAGTACGAGTATATACATTCATACCCCGAAAAATTTTTCGACGAGATAAATCCGACGGAAAGAGTGGAAGAATCTTTAAGAATATCCATGCCTGGCTGTTATACGAGTATGCGCTCGGTTAAGCGCAAGCACGCAGAACTTGAAAAAGAGCTGTATTTTGCCGAAAAAATAGTGTCGGTCGCGAGCATAAAAGGGCTGTGCGAAGACCCCGAAGAAAAACTTAAAGAAATAACGCAGGATTTGCTGAATGCGGAGTTCCACGATACGTTGCCCGGTTCGTGCGTGCGTTCGGGGGAAGAAAACGCGCTTAATCTTCTTTCGCACGGGTTGCTTGAAGCCGAGAGGATAAAAACGAAAGCGTTCTTTTCGTTGCTTCGTACTCAAAGCTCTGCAAAGGACGGTGAATTCCCCGTTTTTGTTTTTAACCCGCAGCCTTACGAGCTACGTACCGATGTCGAATGCGAGTTTATGCTTGCAGATCAGAATTGGTCGGAGGAAATTTTCGTCCCCGTTGTGGAGGACGAAAACGGCGCTCGTCTGCCCGTTCAGATGATTAAAGAAGAGAGCAATATCAATCTCGACTGGAGAAAGAAAATAATTTTTTCCTGTACTTTAAAACCTATGGATATTACGAGATTTTCCGTTTATATCCACAGGGAAAAACTTTGTAAGAGCAAGTCGAAGTGTTTTTGCTGTGAAGCGAACGGCATAAAAACCGAGATTGATAAAGATACGGGGCTTTTAAAATATTTCGGAACGGAAACGCTGAATTACGTGAGAAATGCGGGGCTTCTTTATTGTTTTGACGATAACGAGGACCCGTGGGCTATGCAGGGCTTTCAGCAAAAGCGCCTTGGAGCAAACGGAAAGCCGTTTGTCCTTTCTTCCGTTCCGCACGGAGTATTCAAAGGGATGAAACCCGTTCAGGTAACAGAGAACGGAGGCGTGATTTTTTCCGTCGAAAGTTTTTACGAATACAAGGATTCTAAAGCACGGCTGTGTTGGACGGTAAATAAACTGAAGGGCTACGTCGATTTAGCTGTGGATTTATTCCCCGGGGAGATAAACTCCTTTACAAAGCTTGCTGTTCCTTTGAATTTCGAAGGAAAGCTTTTCGGTCAGACGGCTTTCGGTTCGGAAGAGCTTTTCACCGACGCGAGGGAGAACGTAAGCGGCAGATTTATTATGATTAAAGGCAAAGAGAAGAGCCTTATAGTTATGAACGACGGCGTTTACGGAAGCCATTTCGAGGACGGAACGCTGTATCTTTCTCTGCACAGAGGGGTGTCGTATTGCGCTCATCCCATTTTAGACAAACCGATTATTCCGCACAACGGGTTTGTAAAAAAGGTAGACCAGGGCGAGAGAAATTACCGTTTCAGGTTCGCGATTGCAAACGAAAATGAAGCCGAAAGACTTACTCAGGAGTTTTTCTGCCCGCCGTACGCGGTGAACGCTTTCCCATTAGGGGAGTGCATGAAGAGCAATCCGTTCGAAGTCGCTGTTTCCGACCCGAACGTGACGCTTGTCGCGCTGAAAAAATGCCGCGAGACTTACGGATATTTGTTCCGTTTGTTGAACGGTTCGGAAAAACCCGCTACCGCGGAAATAAAGGTTAACGAAGAAAAGCTCTGTTTGAATTTTAATCGTTATGAAGTAAAAACAATTCTGTTGCAAAACGGAAAATTAAAGGAAACTTACAAATTGATTATATAGCAAAATGCAATATTTAATGTTAACGCTCGTCGCTTTGCTCCTTGCCGGGTCCTTTGCGATAAATAAGCTGTACCAGAAAAAATTCGGTACTTCGTTAGAAAAATCTATGCTGTTTGTTTGCCTGTCGGGAGCGTTTATGACGGTCGAGTTTTTTATAAAAACGGGGTTTAACGTCTGTTTTACGCCGTTTTCCTTAATCGCTTCGGCTTTGGCAAACCTGTGTGAGGTATTTTATACCGTTATAGGGTTTCGTCTTTTAAAAGAAGGAACCATGTACGCTTATACCGGTTTTTTAATGTCCGGCGGAATGCTGTTGCCTTTTGTTTTCGGCATTTGTTTTTTAAACGAAAAGGCGGAGTTATTAAAAATAATAGGCTTAGTTTTTATACTTGCGGGATTAGTGCTTTCGGGAACGAACGGCAATAAAAAAGACAGGATAAAATTCAGCCACATTCTTTTATGTTGCACCGTGTTTATTGTGAACGGGTTTGTAAGCATTATTTCAAAAGTGCATCAGACGCAGACTGTTTATGCGGTATCCGATATCGATAGCTACATAGTTTTCGGAAGTTTTTTTAAATTCGTTCTTGGAGGGATAATTTACTTATTCATAAGATTAAAGAACAAAGACAAAGAAGTGTCTATCGGAGAAAAAGCTACGGACGCTTTGCCCGAAACCTCTTGCGATAACAAAACTAAGAGGTCTGTTCTGACTATGATTCTTATCGTTCTGGCTTCCACAGTCGCGGGCGGATTATCCGGAATGCTTATGCTTATAGGTGCTAAATCACTGCCCGCAAGCGTTCTGTATCCGTTCAGCACGAGCGGAACGATTATCTTTTCAACCATTTTCGGAGCTGTTTTTTATAAAGAACAAATTACGCCGAAAACGGTCGCAAGCGTTGTTGCGTGTCTAATCGGTACGCTGTTGTTTTTATAGAAGGAGAAAAAATGTCTGTTTGGTTTAACGAAAACGAATGGCGGTTCAGGGAAAAGCAAAAAGATAATTTCCCGTTATCGGTTTATTCTGCCGAAAGCTTTGTCTGGATAGACGCCCTCTACAAAGGGAATTATGTAAACGCGCTTTCGAATTGCCACGGTCAGCCTTTTTGTCGGGAGAGCGTTATAGATTATCTTGAAAATTTTCACGCGGCAAAGAGCCATTTTAACAGCTTCGAGTTGTCGGTAAACGGCAGGCGCTTGCGCGACAAATTTGTTTTTGAAAGGCAGTATATCGAAAAAGGCGAACGTGGCGGAGAGCTTCACTGTGTGTTTATTTCGGATAGCGATGCGGGCGTTCGCGTGCATGTGAAAACTTTTCTTGACGGAAGTGCATTCATAGTTCGGTGGCTGGAAATAGAAAATATCGGACGGAAAGCTTTTGCCGTTACGGATGTGTTCCCGATGTGCGGCGTGCTTTATCGCGACGTCACGGCGAGCAGTTTTGTCGGAGAGGAGTTAAGACCGAAAAGCTTCATAGGCTATTTTGAAGATAATTACTATCTCGGGGAAGGCATCTTTAAATGGGCGGAACTTCCGAAAGCTACGCTGTCGTTTAAGCATGAACGCGGATTGTTTAATCCCCCGACGTATTTTTTGAAGGATGAAAATTCATGCCAGGTGACTATTGTTTCAATAGAAACAAGCGCGATGCCGAGGTTTGAAGCGACAAAATGCGGCGATCCTCTCTGGTCAAGATCCTTTTCGTCTTATGACTACGTTCATTTCAAAGCGGGCATAGATCAAAGCGCATTGCCGCGCACGGTTAGTCCGGGCGAAAAAATCGTTTCTCCTAAAATACATATAGGCCAGGTTTATGGCGATACTGACGACGCGTCCAACGCGTTTTTTAAGCATATCAGAAAATCCGTTATACCTCGCCGAAGTCAACCCGTAAGGCACCCCGTTATTTATACGCACGGGGCTTACAGCGGGTGTTGCCAGCAAAACGTGCACATGCTTAAAAAGTCCGTAGATCTGGCGGTCGAAACGGGCGCGGAACTTTTTCTTGTGGACGCAGGGTGGTTCGGCAGTAAAAACGGGGCGTGGTATCTGCAACGGGGTGATTGGTCCGAAACGGAAAGCTTAAACGGCGGATTGAACGAAGTGTTCGATTATGCGCGAAAAAAGGGACTTATGTGCGGTTTATGGATGGAAGCCGAGGGTTGTGATTTTACATCCGAACTTTATAAACAACACCCCGAATGGGTTTTAAGCGCATACGGAAAGAAGTTGCCCGTTCTGAATCTGTGTAAAAAAGAAGTTGAAAATTTTGTCTACGATTCTATCTGCAACATAATAGAAAAATACAACCTCGACCTGTTTCGTATAGACGGCGGACTGAAAGAGCCGAGCGAAGAATACATCGAAAACGGTTACGAGGGGACTTCCTGGAAGTATTACGAAGTGCTGTACGATATATTTGAAAGGATACGAAAAAAATACCCGTCGCTGTACCTTGAAAATTGTTCGGGCGGAGGAGGACGTGCCGACCTTGGTATAATGGGGCGCTTCGATTGGATGCAGGCGACGGATTTGTTTGCGCCCGCAACGCAGATAAGGGTTCTTTACGGGCTTTCGCGGGCGATGTGCCCTGAACAGTTATTATCTATTCCCGATTTATCTCACGAATGCGAGCCGTCTTTTCTCGCCCGCAGTACGATTTTCGGGCACATAGAAACGACCGATACGAGCGACGAGGCTTCGAGAATGAATCCGAATGTAAAGAGTGCCTGGCGCAAAGCGATCGGTTTGTACAAAAAACATATAAGAACGATAATAGATGAGGCGGAAGTTTTTCACCATTACCCCGAAACGGACGATTACAAAAAAAGAGTTGGCGCCGTTATTATAGAATACGCTCTTACGGATAAGAGTAAATCGATCATCGGTATTTTTAAATTAAATGGATTATCCGATGAATTTG
>JALEKY010000011.1 GCA_022768945.1 Christensenellaceae bacterium
TCTTCATTTATAGTTTCCGAAACCAAACAATTAACATAAACGTTTTCTATCGTACCTTTATTCGTCATAATGAAAGCTATGTTGTTGTTGGGGCTATCTTTCATCGTATAATCAAGAATAAGGTTTTTAATAGTACCGTTGTTCTCGTAAAAAGTATACGCATTCCAACCACCCTCGCTATTAGCACCGAAATTAAGTGTGAAATTCTTTAAAGCAAAACCTCTGCCGTCTAACATACCGCCAAAAATTATCTTGCCTACGAACGCTTTACCGCCGAAATCGATATCGCTGCCGAGAGCGTATTTACCGTTAGGATTTGCTTTGAGAATATCCGCGAAGTTTGCCATGTTTTCCTGAGTAAGGATAGTTGCGTCGTCAACGGGTTCGGGATCTTCTTCGCCGAAAATCACTTTACCGTCTTTAACCGACCAGTAACTGCTCCAACCTGCCGCGGTCAGATCGAGTTCCGCAACGAGAGCCGCCATATCGTCATAGTTCTTGCAGTTTTCGTAAGTTCCTATAAGCACTCCGTCCTTATCGTCAGCCGCATTATACGGATTGTTGTAATTGTTGTTTCCGGAAACGAAAACGCCGTTACGGATAGCGTACGCGTTTTTGATTGTCCCGCCGAGTTCGCCGCCTACTATCGGACCGGCGTTGGCGTTAACCGTACCGCTCCAGTTCGCGATTACGTTTTTAATCGTGCCGTAACTTGTGTTTTGTCCTGCAAGAGCCCCGCTTTCATGAGGCGCCTCCTCGCCTAAGTTTATTTTGACGTAAATATTTTCCATTAAACCACTGTTCGAGCGAACTATGCTTGCTCTGAAATTACCCAGAGCATCGGGAATGGTATAATAGAAACCGATGTTTTTAATCGTTCCCGCGTTTTCGCCTATAAACGCGTATACCCAATCGTTTGCGTCGGGCTTCGCGTTTGCAAGACCGAGTCCGAGTTTGATATTCTTTAATTTGTGTCCTCTTCCGTCGAGCATACCGCCGAACGTCAACACGAAACCGGTCGAACCGTTGGCAAAATCGATGTCCTCGCCAAGAATATAGTTATCGTCGGGATTTGCGGCGATTATTGCCGCAAAGTTGTCTTTGTCCGCCTGCTTCAATATTCTTGCTACGATTGCAGTGTATTCCGCATTTTCCGTAACGGTTTCGAATTCGGGTTCCCAACCGAGAATTTCATAACCTTCCACTTTGACGTCTTCCGGTACTTCTACGGTCGAGCCGTAATCGAGAGTAAGCGTTTTTAAGACGGTTTCGCCGTTCTTAAGCGTTATGGTGTACTGATTTGTCGTTTCGTCAAACGTTGCGGTGTAAGTTACGTCGCCCTTAACCGCTGCGATTTCTTTATCCCAACCTTTGAAAGTGTAAGTAAATTGAGCGGTAGCCTGCCGGGTAGGAGTTTCACCCTTGTATTCGGGAGTCGTTCCGTATTCTACTTCGGTACTCTGAAGTTCTACGCCATCGCTTACGAATTTAACGGTGTATTTGTTTGTCGTTTCGTCAAACGTTGCGGTGTAAGTTACGTCGCCGGTTACCGCCACGATTTTTTTATCCCAACCTTTGAAAGTATAGGTAAATTGAGCGGTAGCCTGCTTGGTAGGTGTTGCGCCCTTGTATTCGGGAATCGTTCCACTCGCCACTTTGCTGCTTTGAAGTTCGACTCCTTCACTTACAAATTTTACTGTGTAATTTCTAACTAAGTTGTATCTTGCGTAATATGTTGCCGCACCCTTTACTGTGAAATCGGTGACTTTGTCGCCGCCTTCCGCCGCCGTATACCAACCGTCGAAAACATAAGATTCATCTTCAGTGCCGGCCTTCGTCGGATCAGCGGGCGCAATTGCCGCCGTACCATATTCTATGGTTTGGGTTTCGCCAACTTGTTCGTCTTCGTTCATAAACTTAATTTCATACTTATTTTTAACAGAGTTCAAAACAAGTTTATAGGTTGCGTTGGCGGTAGCCGCTACGAATTCTTTATCCCATTTCCAGGAATAAGTAAACTCCGCGGTATTGGCAGGAAGCGCAGGAAGTTCGTCCGTATATTCGGGAACAACCCCTTCTTTTACGGTAACGGTCTTGAGTTCCGCCCCGTCTTTGTCCTGGAATACTATTGTGTATTCCGTTTCTTCAGACGAGTCGAAATCGCACGCCGTAACAGCACAAATCGCCGTTAACGAAACAACTACGAGTAACAAAGTCGTCAAAAGTTTGCCGAGTTTCTTCATAATTTTCTCTCCTTATATATATAAAGATTTATTATAAGTTTGCCACCGGAATTTCACCAACGGCAAACTTTTAGCCTTATTAACCGAAAACGATTTCGCCGTTTACGATTTTGAAGTATCCGCTCCAACCGAGAGCCGTATCGAACTTGATTGCGTCTATCAATTCGCTTTCCGTCGCAAACACTCCGGAGTCCGTGATAGTTCCATCCACATTGTAGGAAACCAACGGTATCTCACTGTCATCCACGGAAGCGTAACAGTGCTCTATAACACCGCCGCCTTGGTTATACCACGCAACTGCCGCAACCGCCGAATAACTGCTGCCGTTCGAATCTTTACCGACAACTACGCCTTCCTTAATTGTGATATTTACCACGCAGTTTCTTATCGTTCCGCCTGCGTTCTCTCTCGTTATCGCGCCGCCTTTCTGATAATCGTTCTGTATAGTTTCTATAACGTTTACTTTCATATAAACGTTTTCTATCACGCCGGAGTTGACGTCCACTATCGCTATTCTGTCGTTAGGCGCGTCTTTCATCGCATATTCGAACGAAACGTTTCTGATAGTCCCTTTATTCTCTGAGAACAGGAAACACATCCATCCGTTATCGGCGGCGCCCGGACCGCCTGCGGAATAATCGAGTACGAAGTTTTTCAGAGTATGCCCTTTCCCTTCGAATGTTCCTTTAAGCGTTATATTTCCCACAAGCGCTTTACCGCCGAAGTCTATATCTTCCGTCAGAACGTAATATGCGTCCTCATCGCCGGTGAACAAGTTATAAAAGTCAGCCGCATCCGACGCTCTTATCGCTTTGGTTACGAAACTTACGTTAAGCGCTTTATAAGCTTTGTCTGCATACGCAATTTTGATATTGTATTCGCCGTAATCGAAAGTTCCGCGTTTTACGGTAAGTATTCCGTTTTCAAGCGAAACGGGAGTAACCTTTTTATCGTTGAACGTTATCGTCGCACCCGTAAGAGTAGTTATTTCTTCGGGAACGGAAATCGCAATATTGCCGTCGCTTTCTTCGATGAAATCCAAATCGAGATAAGTTGTCGGTATAAGACTTATTTCTTTACCGGAAAACGAAACGCTGTATTTACCCGTCGTCCAATAGTCGCTCCAACCGTTTTCCGCAGAAAAATCATCGTTCGAAAGTATTTCCGCCATATCGGTGGAACCGCGCCAATTCTTTAACGTAATGCCGCCCGTGTATGCTTCCGAATAGCATTTGCCCGCGCCCTTAGCCGAAGAATCGTTCATGCCGTCCCACTTCTCGCCGAGCGTATAACAGTTAATAATCGATCCGCCGTAACTGAACGCCACGCACGCGCTGCATCTGTTCGCCAAGCCCTGATTGCTCGTCGAATACGTCGGCGCAACTATTACGCAGTTTCTCATAATGCCGTAGTTTTTGCCTACAAACACGGAGCCGTACCATGCGTTTCCTTTTACGTGAGCCGTCAAAAATACGTTGTTTATTTCGCCTTCGTTGATTTGTATTATATTTGAAAAAGTAAGGCTGCCGTTATGCGTATTAGCCGTCGTTTCGTATTCGATGGCAATATTTTTTATTACGCCGCTGTTAGAAGTTATATACGAAACGTACGTTTGCGAAGGATCCTGCGGATCTTTCAACCAACCGGCATCCGGCTTATCGAGCGTTATGCCTTTTAACGTATGACCTTTGCCGTCGAGAACGCCGTATACCTTTATCGGATCCATCGTCTTACTCGTCCAGCCTACGTTTATATCCTCGCCGAGTACATAGTAAGATCCCGCCGATATTTCTCCGCCGGCCTGTAATTCTTTACACGAAGCGCTTGTAAGAACCGCCGTGCAATAAACTGCGCCGTCGAACGTACAAACCCATTTTTCGTCTTCCAGTATTATGGTCGTTTCGCCCTTTTCAAGTTCGGTCGGTCTGTCAAGAATTACGTTGCCCTTTTCGGTTCCCCTTACTTTAAGCAGGTTCCCGCCCACAGTTGCTTTAAGCGCTTCTGTGATAACGCAATTTTCGGAAAGATTTGTCGCAAGCGTGGCAGTCTGATTGCCGTCGTTTACCGAATCGGACAACACCGCTTCGCTTGCACTGAAAACGGATTTTTCAGCCGTTACGTCAAAAGAATAAGCGTAAATTTCTTCGTTGTATTTGAAAATACATTTTATCTTCGTCCTTCCTGCTTTGACCGACGAAACCAACGCCCGCTTTGCGCCGTCTTTGTCGGCGGACGCAGTAACCGTAACCGTTTTATCGTCACCCGAAACCCATTCAACGTCCGTTATGAATTCCGTCACGTCATTCAGATCGAAATACGCTTTTACGCCGAAATATACGCTGCTGCGGTAATTCAACGCACTATCGGAAACGAGTTGAAGCAAAATATTCTCCTCGCTCGCTTCCAGCATCATTCTTCCGTAAACTTTAACCGTTATTGTTTTCAATATCGCAAATCCGCCGTATTCGGCAGAAACGTTTATCGACGTTGAACCTTCTTTTACGCCGGAAACCACGCCGTTTGCGACGGTAGCAACGCTTTCGTCAGCCACTTCGTACGACACGTCGGCTTCTACCTCTTCGCCCTTAAACGTAACTTTCGTATCTATCGCATACGTTTTACCGGCAAACACTTCTATTACTTCGTTGCCCCTTGAAAACTTGGGGTAGCCGTCAGGCAAAACAACGGTAACTTTACATTCAGCCTTTTTTCCGTTACATTCGGCAGACACCGTCGTTGAGCCTGTTTTCACCCCCGTAACCGCGCCTTTATCCGTTACGGTCGCAACTGTTTCGTCAGAAGAAGTCCAAACGAATTTACCTTTACCCACCGACAGTTTTGCGGTAAGCATTTCCGTTTCGCCCACTTCTAACGATAGATCATAAGCATTTAACGTAAGAGTTCTGTTGTCGTTAATAATGGTTGATTCCCCGCCGCAGCCTTTTGTAAAAACAGTCAAGGATAATACAACCAACACAGCCGCTAAAATCACAGCAGCCAGTACGCAGATAATAATTTTTTTCTTTTTCATTTTCTTATCCCCACCATTACAAATAACTGCCTATGTTAAGCGTTTCTCTGAGCGGCCAATAGTTAGAAGTCGCGTCCGCCTGTTCTTTAACGTGACTGAAACCGAGTTTTTGTACGTCGTAATAAAGTTTCAGTTTAAACTCTACGTTATAGTCGTAACTGTCTTGTAAATACAATGCGCCGTAAATATATCTTACGAAGACACCGTCCGTCATTATATTCCTTGCAAGTTTTGCCACCGAGTTTGCGGTATACGAACTCGGGACTTCACCATCGGAGCCTATTGCTTCGAGTGCTTTTTCGTAATAAGAAAGCCAACGTTTGATTGTTCCGCGTTTCCAATACGATTCTTCGAGCATCGTCTGAGAATAAATGCTTTGGTTCCATGCGGGCACGTCGTCGTGCGTTTCGCTGTTATAAAGCGCAAGCGTACGATATTCGTCGTAAATCTTTCTCATGTATTCGCCGCCCTTGCCGTACGCATGAACGAAATAATCGTTCGTGAGTTCGTCTATATCGAGCGCGGGATCTACCATAAGTTTAGACAAAAGATATAGTTTTAACGAGTTGAATCCGGTTACGTTGCGAGCGGAATTTGCAAGTTGATACAAATACAAACTAATATTGTAGTTTGAAAGAAGTTTCATATCTTCCGCCATTGCGTTAAAAGTATCGAACGGCATTAAATAGTCTCTGAAATTCGTGCCGTAATCCCATACCCAGAACTCATCGAACGCAGCGTTCATTCTGTCAAGCATATCGAGAGCGGAAGCGTTTTCGGGAGCGCTCCACGGCAATGCGTGCGTCTTTCTCGTGATGCACGCCCACATAGGCATAACGTTTTCAAGCACGCCGAGATTGGAATTCCTTACGTATTTGCCGTCTTTCTCTTCAACGGGAACGTTTTCCGTATCGAGATACAAAAGAGTTACGATTTTTATCGTTCTGTCATCGCCGAGTTCGGCAAGTTTTTCCGTTATCCTTTTACCTATACGATCGCACGTTACCAGCATTCCGCCGCTTTTTGCACCGTATTTTTCCTCTGCGGCTTTGCAAGCCGAACATTCGCACCAGGTCTTTTTTACGTCCATCATCGAGAACGCCGCATAAGTCTTGGTTAAGTTTTCTTCTTTCATAAGTTGCGTAACGAAATAGTCCGCAACGGTATCTATCATCGCATTCAACTTTTTTTCGTCGCCGTGAGCGGTGAAACAAAGTTGTTGTCCGCTGGTAGCGTACCATTCGGGATACTTATCCTGGTAAGTTTTCATATCGAGTACGTTTAAGGAATTATGGTGAGTGCCTACCGTAATATGGTAATCTTCCATAAGCCCCAATCTCTTGGAAGCGATTGTACTACCGTATAAATTCATACCGGAATAGTCGGCGCGCATCGGGATCGCCGCGTTTACCGTTTTGTCTACTTTGAAATAATTAAGGTTTTTAACGTCGTGCGCGAGTTCGTAAACACCGTCCTGATAAAACTCGTACCCGAACATATACTTTAATAGTCTGTACGTTCCGGCAAGAACGTCCGCAGCGCTGCCGCCGATGACGTAAGCACTTTTGTCCTTTGTCGCCACGCGATACGAGCCTTTACCGAGATCCTCACCCGTAGAACCAAGGGCAAGTCTTGCGTAAGAAGTCGAACCGAGCGAAACCATTTTCTTTTCTTTGCCGGTGGTTTCTTTATCCTGAATTATGGAAAGATTTATTCCGGTTGCTTCAGCAAAGAAAGTTCTGAACTCGTCAGCGGCGGTTTGTATGTCCTTAGAAGGCGCGTTCTCGGTTACTATAACGTAATCGCACGATCCCTTTCTGACTATATATTCGTCAGCGACTATCTCAACTTCTTCGCTTATTGTTTTCGTTCCGTCGTCCACCGGAATCTCGTTTTTACCGCCCGAACAACTTACCGCCGTAAAACTAAGAATAATCAGGCATATTATCGCTATTATTTTTTTCATCAGACTACCTCCGTGTAATAATAGTACTCGGAAGAATTGCCTTCTTCGTCGCATGCGGTTATAAGTATTTTATGCGAGCCTTTCTTGGTAAACGTATATTTGCCGTTTCCCGCAACCGTTCCCTTTCCGTCCGGATCGTAAACAACAACAAACACTTCCGTTTTTATATCGAACGGGTGAACGGTTTTTATTTCGGGCAGAACAAGTCCGTCGCCTTGTCTTGCAACCGTCTGAGTGATTTTACCGACCGTAAGTTTGGGCGCGACTCCGCCTATCGCCGTTATATACATTACCTCCGACGTTTCGTTCCCCGAAAGATCTTCGGACGTATATTGTATACGGATACGCATTCTTGCGGTTACCTTTATTTTATATGGAACGGAAGCGTCTACGCCGTTAAGCACAGTGCCGTCCGTCGATTTGAGATATTCTCCCGTTTCTTTATTTTTAACGTTAATTTTCGCAAGGCAATATCCGTCTAAAGAATCTATACCGTATGCTGTGAGCAATTCTATTTCTTCACCTATCAAAGCTTCGGGCAAATAAGATCCTTTTCTGATGAGTTGCGGAAGGTTTGCATCCTTCGAGATTTTGTTAAGTCGTTGTCCGTTGATTCTCGAAATAACGAGTTCCGCATTACTCGACGAGGTATTAAATACAATAAAAACTTCGCTTGAAGTAAAACCTTGGAAACTTGTTAAAACAATTTTTGCTTCGCTTTTATCTCCGCTTTCGCCGTTGTTCACCGTCAATGTTTTCATCGTGTCCGAATACAAAACGTTTATATTTTCAATTTTTCCGCTTGATCCCACCGATACGGTTTTGCTCCCGCTTTCGATATTGTTCGTAACAGTGAGCCCGGTACCGCTTAAAGAAAATTTAACAACAACCTTATTATCGGTATTTTCCGGATCGATAAGCGATATTTCAAAACTCTTTCCGACTTTCAAAGAAGCGGCGTCGAGCATAATGGCAAGCGAGCCTGCGTAAGCTTTGTTTGCAAACGTAACGTCTTTGTTTCTGTGTTTAGTAAAATCGAATATGATGCCCGTTTCACCCACGTCGAGTCTGCCGTTTTTAACCGCAAACAACGCCGAAGTGTCTATTCCGTCTTCGGTAACGAGTTTCTTTACGGGGATGGTTTCCGCCTTCTCAAGCGAGCCCTTCGCCCATTTTACAATAACCGAAGTCGCCGTGTCTTTTACCGTAAACACGCCGTTAGATACAGCAATCGTTTCTCCGTCGTCGTAAGTGACGGTAACGTCGCTTTTCTCGTATCGAACGCCTGTTTCGTCGTAAGACTTTACTAAAAGATCGGAAAGTTTATACGTTCTTCCGGTAAAAAATACCGGTTCTATGGCTTTTGTATCTACTCCGACAAACACGGGATCGGGCGCAGTCACGTCTGTTTCGGAAGTCGTCGTTATCGCACGGGAATAATCGGAAAGAGTCCAGTTTATCTGCCATTTTCCGACCGCTTCGAAAATGTATTCGAGATTATTCGCATCCGAATACAATCCGTCGTAAAGAGATTCTTCCCTTTCGCCGAGTTTCGCCCTTACCGTAAGAATTGTTTTCCCCATACGGTCGTCCGTAGTCATGACGGGCGCATCGAAATTTACCGCTTCGCCTGCAACTCCGCTTACCGTCGTCGCCGTTTCTATGCCGAGTTCGACAGCGTCCGAAACCGCATTTATCGTTAAAACCGTTTGTGTTTTTTCGCCGTAAAAGTTTTCCGCAACGTACCTTATTTCGTAAGTTCCCGCTCTTTCCGGCGTAAAACAACCGTCAATGGTTTCCACCTTAAGCGAAGAATGCTCGCCATAAAGCAAATATACGTCTTTTACGACTTCTACTTTCGTTTTATCGACCGTAGCAGTCGCGCCGAACAATTTGTAAGGCTTCCCCACTTCTGCTGCAGGTAATGAAGCACGGCTGTAACCGGCAAGATCCAAAGTAATTTTTGCTTTCGACGCATTAACAGAATCATTAACTACGATTTCCCTTTGTTTAACGTAAGTTTTTCCGTTTGCCTTTGCAGTGTAAATTATTTGATATTTACCCGAAAGGTTAAGGTAAAAACCTTGTTTTCTGGTCATTTCACCGTTCGGAAGTTTTACCGAAGCAGTTGCCGGAATTTCAGAACCATTCACAACTATAACGCCGTCTGGGACGTCAAACCAGTCGTCTAACGAATAGGTTTCTTTAAGCTCCGTTCCGATAGTCAATTCAGCCGCTTGTACTGTCGTATTCAATTTAACGCCGAGCACATAACCCGTCACAGACAAAAGCAAAGCAATCGTAAGCGAGACTATCGCGATTTTCACTCTTTTCATTTTCACTCCTATACTTATAAAAGTAATTGCTTGTTTTGTTAAAAACAAGCAAAAGGGAATATTCCCTTTTTTGTAACTACATGCTTCTTCCCGAAGCGTAACAGTTTTATTCTTTTATGCCGCCAAGCGACAGATTTCCCATCAATTTCTTGCTGAATATCAAGAACAGAATAAATATCGGAATTACCAAAACCATCGTTCCCGCCACCTTTACAGGCACAGTGCTCACGCCGCTCATGGTATTTTCGTTAAATCTGAACAACCAATAAGCAACCGTGGGATACTCGTCCCCCAAGTAGAGTAACGGCGTTTGGAAATCGTTCCAAAATACTATAAACTGAATTAACAGTACCGTGCCGAACAGATTTCTTATCAATGGCAAATATATCTTAAACAATATTTTGAAGTTTCCCGCACCGTCTATCTTAGCAGCTTCGGAATAACTTGCCGGCATACCGGTAAATGCACCTAAAAAAACCAGATAGTACATACTCAAGAAGTTCATTTTAAGTATCCATACACCCCAAATCTTTTGGTAAAGCCCCATCGACTGAACAAGTTTTAGCTCGGACGGATAGTTGCCGACTATGGGAAGTATAAGACAAACAAGAACTATAGACGTATATATGTTAAGCCATCTATACTTTTTGCCGAATTTTGCAACGACATACGCAACCGCACACGGAGTTGCCGTAACAAAAAAAGCACAACCTATAGTATACAGAAGCGTATATAGAATTATCCCGAACGCATCTATCCTGTAATCGCCGTTTATCCTATAAAAATTATCAAAAACCGTTTTATAGTTATCAAACGTGATTTCTTTCGGAAATCCCGCAACATTACCAAGACCGAAATCTCCGTAAAAATCCTTAACGCTCGTTAAAATCCCCCATATCATAAGCCACAATAATAAAGCTATATACACCACGAGAACTATAAACGTTATTATGAATAAAATATTACCGGCGGTAAACTTACCTTTTCTTCTTTTTACATTAAAGAACGGGCACTTAAAAACATTTTTCATCTTCTTGCCCCCTTTTAAGATATCTTTTCCTGCCACTTATCCATAAGTTTGTTGATTATAAGCGTTATAGGAATAAGCATTGCGCTTAAAAGCAAACCAAACGTTGCAACATAAGCATAGTTCTGCCTACCGCCACGTTCTGCTATAAGTTTGTAAAAGTAATAGCCTATCGTTCCGTATTTCGGATTTGCACCTAAACCTTCAAAGTAAAATAAGTTAAACTGATTGGAAAACAACCCGGCCATTCCGCATATAAAAAACGTTTTAATCGTCGGGAATATCAACGGAACAACTATATAGACAAGTTGAGTAAAGTTGCCCGCCCCGTCTATCTCTGCAGCCTCCGTTACCGATTCAGAAATACCCGACATCGCGCCGAGATACAACAGCAGCGTACCACCCGCGCCGAACAAAACAAACGCGAGCATATACGCGGCATATTGCGTTTCTTTGTTAGAATAAAAACCGGACACTATGTTAATTCCGAATAGTTTATTCATTACATCGGGAATAGCATTGTCTGCAAAATAGCGATATAATAAACAAAGCGTGAGCAGCGAAAGTAATTGCGGTAAATACAGCAATACTTTGAACGTTCTGAAAAAAGGAAACTTCTTATAGATATAAAATGCAAAAGTTATCGCAATCGGAACGGCAATCAAAAGCCCGACGAAATACACTATAAACGAATTTTTCAACGCATAATGGACTTCCTGCGAGTTTGCAAGATCGGAAAAAACTTGTCTGAAGTTTTCCCAGCCGTTAGGAACGTATTTACCGTTTTCATATCTTTGAAACGCAAGCGCAAACGAGTTCAGGTTCGTCCCTATATAAAATATGCAAAATTGCAAGGTGGGCAAAATAAGCAAAGTAACGATAAAGATCAAGTCGTTACGATCTATTTTGCGTTTTGTTTTAACCTTTACCATACGTTCTCCCGTCAGTTAAACCATTTTGAGTAACTTTGCTTCCAGGCAGCCTCGTTTGCTTTGTTCTTGCAAAGAGACGAAAAATATGCCTTTGCAGTCGTCGTCTGCAATTCGTCTACGACGGCGACGCCGCCGACAGAGAACGTTTTGCACAACTTTAACGAACTATAATTGTTGATATAAATCTTATTCTGAGAATACGGAGCGACCACACCCTTTCTTACGTCGTAACAACTTTGGCCGTATTTACTGAGCGCTTTGTAGTCTGCCTTATCAAGTTCATAGTTGACCGAAGCCGGAAGTCCGGTTATTTTGTTAAAGGATTGAAGTTGAGCGTCTTCATAACAGAATTTAAGGAATTCTTTCGCAAGCTTTATTTTGCTTTCTGCAATACTCGCTTTGATAAACGCGTTCGTAAGATCCGTCGTCGCTATCGTGAAATCTTCGCCTATTTTGTCTGCGGTCGCCTTAGGAAGAGGCATAAACGCAAAGTTTCTTCTCGTATTGGAATAAGAATCCCCGAAATTGTCCACAAGTCTTGCGAAATCATCCTTCGCCTCGTTTTCCCACCAGTTGCCGTCCATAAGGAATGCGTAACGCACCGCTTTTCCTTCTTTTGTTTTCACCTGTCCCGTTTTACCGGCAAGAAATTGATATTGCGCCTGGTGCTGATCTAACGTGCCGTAGTTATTCTCCGCGTTCCACTTGGCGTGATCGGCGATATTATCAAGAAATTCAAGCGCGTAATATCTGCCGGCAGTTTTATAAATCTTATACCCTGTTTCCGGAGTAATTTGCGTTTCGGGAAGTTTTTCCACTTGCCCGTTATTTATTTCTATAAGATTTTTAGCCGTACCATTGTAAGTATAGTTAAGTTCGAGTTGTTCCTTGCCTTCGTAATCCGCCATAAGTTCGGATAAGAACCAGTTGAGATAATCTCTGCGGTTACTTCCCGACCAGATTATGGGAACGATATCGGTATCCGTATTCTTGCTTACCATATAATCGCAAAGAGCGTAAAATTCCGTATAGGTTGCGGGAAGTCCGTCGTCGGAAGTTCCGTACTTACCGTCGGGACCGGCAGAAGCGTTATCCTTATCGCCAGTGAATTTATTCGTTCCCGCGTAACCCGCTTCGCTCGGAGCTCCGTTTTTGGCAAAATAGAACTCTTCCGTTTCGAACAAATCCATGTCATATATGAGCCCGGTTTGGTGATCGTGGTGAGGCAGAGCATAATATTTGCCTTGTCCGTTATAATTATAAAACGACTGCTGTTCGGGCGTCATTTTAGAATAAACGGATTTGCCGTCGCTAAGCGTTGCGTTTACGACGTCCGTAATTTCGAGAAGTTTGTTGTTACTCATCCATTCGTAATAGTCAACGTCTTCTATAAAGAATACTTCGCCTTTCGCTGCGTCTACTTTATCCAAATAAGCACTTCCGCCGTCGTGTTCGTTAAGAACTCTTATATCCACGCCCGTCTTCCCGGTTTCAAAAGATTCTTTTTCGTATTTTGTCTCGAAACGTTTTTCTACTTCCGCTATCCAATCCTCACCGAAACCGCCGTTATAGTTGGTTACGTACAGAACGCTTTTATCGCCGGCGTCGTCGTCGATTTTATGTTTTAAGCATGCAGTTGCACTCATGCTGCTTACGGCAATCAATCCGCATAGTACGAAGCCTAATAATCTTTTTTTCATTTTCCGGTCTCCTTTAACGTTTGTTTTCAGACTATGCCGGACAAGGCGTGCGAACGGGTTAATACTTGACGTATGAGCCGTGAGCGGAACGAAGTATTGGTCAAAAACACGTCGTTAGACCATGGTTCGTATTATTCTTATCCAGCATACCGATTATACACTAATTTGATTCTTATTTCTACAACTTTAATGCCGAGAACTTGCCTAATTATGCTACAAACTTAAGCCGAACAGGCATTTTTGCCGTAGAAACTTACCTAAACTGCTCAAAAGTCTCTTCGTCCATTGACAATTCGGCATTCTTTATGGTAAAATATTGTCGAGGACAAAGAACATGGAACACTCCAAACAGGCAAAAAACCAGAAAAATATTTGCAAATATACCGCTTGTTCACCTTACCCGGATCAAGAGGTTTCATTTAACTATCTGAACAGACCGTACCCTAATTTTCATATTCACGATTATTGGGAAATTTTATTAGTTGTCGACAATTCCCTCTCACATATAGTAAACGGCAAAATGTGCACAATGAAAAGCGGAGACGTTTGCCTCTTACGGCCTAACGACATGCATGCTTATATATTTGAAAAAGAAAGGGAAACAAAAACTCTTACTTTTTTAATAAAAAACGAATATATGCTAAAAATATCGTCCGTTTACGGCAACGCTTTATATGATCGATTGTCATCTTTCGACGATATTTTATCGAACAAACTTTCCCCTGAGTTTTTGCGAACGATTATCCCGATTATTCTGTCGATGCAATCAAATATGATTGATAACGAAACAAGGCTTTTTCAAACAAAAATCATCATAAATAGAATAATCAGTCAGTTCGTGTTTTCCTATTACAGCCTAAAAGAACAATCGCCTGATTGGCTTAACGATTTCGTCATGGCTTTAAATTCGCCGTTCATTTCATTTGAAAACGTCGACGCTCTTGCTCAAAAAACGCCTTATTCCTATTCACGACTTTCCAGAATATTCAAAAAGCACACCGGGCGTACCATTATTGAGCATATTACAACGTCAAAACTTTCATTCGCAAAAGACGAGCTTTTGTACACCGATAAAACGATTTCCGAGATAGCGCAAGAACTCGACTATTTAAGCATGAGTCACTTTAATAGGACCTTTAAGAAAGCGTTCGGGGTTTCGCCAAGAGAATACAGAAAGATCAATAAGTAGGCTTCAAACCACTTTCGAAACTTTCGTAATTGCCGGAATATCAGAATATTTTTTCCCGGTTCTTTACTTGCTCAATTATATCGAAAGTCGGTGTCCGACTTGTCAGCCGCAGCGGATTCCCCCGAATCCCCCCTAAATTTTCGTTATTCGATTATATATGATAGATATTTTAAGAACGAAAAAGGCGGAGAAAAAAACCGCCGAACCGTATCCGCCGCTTTGATTCTTATCTTCGCTATCGCCGTCCGCGTTGCTTGTCTTTTGTTCGTTCTTTATATCGACCGTGACTTTGATTTCTTCGTCGAATTGATTTCTTATATAGAAATATCTCGTTCCCGACGGGAATTTGCTTAAGAACTCTTTCTTAATCG
This sequence comes from Christensenellaceae bacterium, assembly GCA_022768945.1. Classification (GTDB taxonomy): domain Bacteria; phylum Bacillota; class Clostridia; order Christensenellales; family Borkfalkiaceae; genus RGIG3732. Next base: position 14,796 of record JALEKY010000011.1, read on the forward strand.
TAACTGTGTTCGAAACGGAATCTACGACGAAATCGTTTTCCGAAATTATTCTGCCAAGGCTATTTATAGCATTGCCTCTTGTGCTATATCGTATGCGTTTGAGAATGGCGAATTATCTTCTTTTGAGCGGTTTGTATCTCGCAATAGTCCTTTATATAGGTAATGCAAGTCTTTCCCCGAACGGACAATAACCGTTTTGATACAGGTCAAGGCGATTATTTCGCCCATTTTCTGTACGTTTTCTGCCGAGATAACTACATCGTTATCCAAAATGCCTTTGTTTACTTCTTTCATTGTATTATACCTCCGATTTACTTCGTCTTTCGGCGAAAACGGAAGTAGCACCGGGGAAAGATAGAGGCTTTCTATTTTGTTATCGGATACACGAAATTCAACGAACAGCAAAAAATTTTATGTAGCAGTCGGCAATTTCAACGTTCTAAGTAAAAATTTTTGCCGTTGACTTTCGCTTTTTTCTGTGCTACAAACGCAGACGAAATGCGAAAATTTCGTTGTTCGACGAAGAAGACGGACGGCAAAACGACATAGAAAAACCGAGCGTTTAGAACACACGGTTAAATGTTGTAATGTATTTATTGTTTGATTTTAAGTCCGAAATAATCTCTTGAAAAGAAAAAACGAACTCAAGATTTTCTCTCGGGTTCGTTTTATTCTTGTTTGCGTGTGTACGACAAAATCTCGTTTTTCGGGCGATTTTTGAGTGTGTGTCGGACGATAAGTACTTTTTTAACGTTTCGTCATCTTTTTTGAATTATATTTTTGGTTTCAGCAATTTTCGAATCCGCATACAAAACCACGTCCTTAATGACGAGTTTTTGTATTGCGGATATTAGTGTCTCCATATACTTGTAATCAGGCAAACCATCCCTTTCAGGCAACATAATATCAAGTGCATCGGCATCTTTCGCGTAAAAATTATGACCGTAATCAAATTTACCCGTGTGCGCCGCTTTATGAATTGCCGAAGTTGTAAATATCGCTGCTTTATATGCTATTTTTTCTGTATGAACAACAGCTACATGATCGTCGGCTCCGTATCTGTAATTCCGATACTTCGCAGAGCCAAACATATCGATCGTTGTCGTGTTGCTTTCAAAGATCTCAACCTTGTTACCGATAAAGGCAGATATACCTTCGCACGCTTCTCCTGCAGTAACAAAAGGCAGAGTCCCGGCAATCCTATCGTCTCCTTTAAGACGTTTCCCTCTGGTCGATTTTCCGAAAAGTTCCTCAAGATTATAGTAATAGGGTTACCTTTTTTAGGGCTTTATATTGCAAGAAATTTTATGCGTTCTATGAACGGGGATCTGACTTACAGACAGGAAGACGGAAAGCTGGAGTTTTTAATAACCCTGCCGCTCGCGTAAACGGCTTATCACTTTTAATAGAATGGAGTTCTTCTTACAAGACTTAACGGCAGAAGTCTATTTTTAACCGGCTATTATTATTTGCTCAATACAAAATATATTCTCTGTTTACTTTTTCTCCCTCTTTCATAAAAAGTTCTTCTTCTATAAATCTCTTAATCAAACAGCCGCTTTTTAAGGTAAAACGGGTATCTCGCGTTGCTATCAAATATAATTTGACTACCTTATCCTTTCTCGTCAACTTAACCTTTACGCCACACCGAGCAAGC
>JALEKY010000013.1 GCA_022768945.1 Christensenellaceae bacterium
CGAACTCTCGGACGGCAAAAACAATTCGGATTTGAAATGCCATGGTGCGCCATAAAAAAGGACAAGGTTTCTGCCTCGTCCTTTTTTAGTAAATATAGATAGATAATCACTTCTTTTGAATTGCACTCCTACTTTCTAATCTAAAATAATTTCTTTTTTCTTGCCGTTTTTCTTGCGCGGCCATTCGCGAATACGAGTAACGAATTCAAGATTTACCGCTTGCAAATTTCCGTCGCAATCGATTAAAAGCCCGCTGCCCGTAATTTCTTTAATAGTGCCTTTTGCAACACTACTGTCGCTTGCAACGGTATAAACCAAGCATTCCTTGCCGACAAATTTTTGTGCCAATTCTTTCATAAACTCAATCTCCTTGTTTTGCTTTTTTCTATTCAAAATATGACCGATTGCCGCTATTCGCCTTCGCCGCCTTATCCATGGGATAATCACGAGCAGAAATAAAGCAACCAAAATAGTATAATGTTCCATTTTTGCTTCTTTCTTTTTTGTTGAAAATCTATTTCAGTTTTTCGGGCTGTTCAACACGGATGTTTTCTATGTTTCCGCACTCGACGCAAGTGTCACAAAGCACCTTTAAATGTCTGCGAATAAGTTTCTTTTCGTCGCGCTGCGGGATAAATTCGGCAATCCATGTTCCCGCCATTAAATAACCCGTTACGGTTTTTCCGCCGCACTTACTGCACTTCGTTTCCATTATATTGCCTCCTCTTAAAGTAAACGATATTAATTATTTTTCTTTTGATCTTCGTTATCGTCGGGTGTAGGCGAATAGGCTCGGTTTTCTACATATATCATCATGCGGTTGTACAATATTACATAAAACACTACGGCAAGCAAACCACCGATTGCGCCCATAAGCGGAAATATATCCGTACCGCGTGTTTTCAACGCTAACAACACGATAACGCCCACCCATATAGCGACGCATAAAACAATAGCGGAAATATGTTCTTTCAGCCACTTTTTCTTGAAAAACGCTATCTTTTCTTTCAGCGTAAAGGTACTGTTATCAAGCGCAGTCACAAGATTTTCGTCGGCTGCTTTTTTGAAATTTTCTAAGTTAAGCCTTTCGCCGCTGATAATCTCGTTTATGCTTACGTCGAACTCATTAGAGAGAAGCGACAACATTTCCACGTCGGGCATATAGTTGCCGTTTTCCCAACGGGAAACGGTTTTGTTGGTCACGCCGAGTTTTTCTCCGAGTTTTTCCTGCGTTAATCCTTTTTCCTTACGCAATGCGGCTATAAATTTTCCTATTTTGACTTGATCCACTTTTGTTCACCTCTCGAGATGAATTATATCATTTTTTTCGTGATAATTGCTTCTCACAAACAGCGAATGCGTTACCCGTACATAGCGAATTGTCGTCAAAAATCCTTGCAGATGTCGTTTTCGTTTACGTTCGGGTTTATATATCTGTCTTTTTTCTTTTTACCTTTGTAAACGATAGCCTTTTTAGGACAACGATGATAGCAGCCGAGACACGCAACGCATTTATCGGCAAATACAATTTTACCGCCATTCAACGTTATGTTTCCTGCTGGGCATATCGAAACGCATTTCCCGCATTTTACGCAATTGTCGGTCACGGAAAAACGTTCGCCTATAATATGCCAATTCGATTTGTTTTTGAAATAAACGTCGCTTTTTGTTTTTCGTTTCTTAGGGATTTTGCTTACGCCCGAACAAATACCGTCAAGAACCTTGTCTATCCGTTTGTTTGCGCTTTTCAACGTAATTCTTATATAAATTTTAGGAACGGTGAACGTGAGCGTAAAATTTTCGGGCATTTTTACCGTGTAAACGGCTTTGACGTTTAACCCGTGTTCATTTGCGTATTCGTATAGAAAATAGTCCGCGCCGCCCACCATTCCGCCGTAATTCTGGATAATAAATATTTCCGATTCTTTATTTAACCGCGAAATAATATCATAAACGAAAGTGGGCATTCCGAAAGAGTAAATCGGCGTAACGAGAACGATTTTATCGAATTCGCTTCCATCGCCGTTATAATTAGGAATATATTTTATCGAGCCGCCTGTTCGGCTCTGCGCTTTTTTTGCGATATACAGCGAATTTCCCGTCGAACTGAAATACAAAATTCCGACCATATTATTTGTTTTCATACTTTTCTTTTAATCCGAGATACATATCGGTGAGCGTTTTGCTACAAAGTTCTTCATCCCAATCGTAGAAATTCGTCGCTATCATCGTCGCGATACCGTGAACGTAAGTCCACATTTCAAGATAAAATAATGTTGCTTGTTCTTTCGTTATACCATTTACTTGCTTAACGATCAGTTCGGAAAGCATTCCGAATTCTCGCGAAAATTCCGATTTTTTCTCGTTCGTTCTCTCGCGCATAAAGAGTAGTTTAAATAACTCTTTTTCTTCCCTTGCAAAGCGAATATACGCCATACCGCTTGCCTTGTAGGGCGGATATTTGCCGCTCGACATATCTTTTTTGAGATAATTTTGATAAATTTCGTTTGCTTCTTTAATTACGGCGTTTTGTACGTCCGACATATTTTCGAAAAAGTTGCAAATCGGGCGGTAAGAAGTGCCGAGCTTGTTCCCGATTGCACGAGCCGTAACGGAGTCAAATCCGCTTTCTCTCGTTATATCGAGCGCAGCGTTTAATATTTCTTGTTTTGTAAACATTACTTTTCGAGCCATTCCTTTTTACTTTTCCTTGCCGACCTATTATTTCGTTACTTATGTAACTTTATTATACGAAACAAAAAACTTTATTGTCAAGCGATTATTTCGCTTTAATAAAACATAAAACGCCGGGAAAAAATCGACAATCCGAATTGACAAAAACAGCTCGATTTGATACAATAATAAATGCGAAACCGAATTGAATAAAACAGACTACTGAAAATGCAGCTTAGCGGGCATAACTATGATAGTTATGCGCTCTTTTCGCATTCCACTTCGCTGCATTTGGTCTATCGGTTTCGCAATCCGGCGAAAGACGCATACTATAGTGTCGCTTTCGCAAGGGAGCGACATTTTTTTATGAAGATTATTTTCTTTATTACCGAAGACTACGTTTGGACAAATTCCGTTTCGGAAAAAATATTTGACTGTTTTTGCAAAAATATCGGCTTAAGCGAAGCGATAATCCTGTCGGACAAAAATCGCTTTTACAATGAAATACACGAGATAATAAAGAGATACGAAAAAACAGTCGATTGTAATTCAATGCCGAAAATTCAATTAAGAGAATTAAGCTGTAAAAACAAAACAGAGTATAAAATGCTTATTGAAACATCCGACTTGCTGTTTATTGACGAAAAACGCAAAAGAGAAATCGCATATCATTACATTCCTTATAGCTATGCCGGGAAATTCTTTTTTATATAAAACACTGTTGCGACGTCTTAAGCCGGCAGTGCCGAGTTGTACGTTTAAAAAATCCCGACTGAAGTTTTTTCAGCCGGGATTTACGTTTTTATTTAAATCTGATTGTAACGATTTGTTTGGGTTTAAGCGCGATATAGGCGACTTTTTCGAATTTTTCGACAGTTTCTCTTCCGTCGAGCCGAACCGTTTCAAACTCGCCGTCGTAAGAGATTTTCATGCGATTTTCTTTGCTTCGGAAATTCACGAACCGAGCCTCGGCAAAACCGCTTTCGGCAATTCTGTAGCTTGTGTTTATAATATCCACGCCTTCGAAAACGAACTTCGGAACAGGTTTGACGACCTTGCCTTCGAATTTATCTTTCGAAAAATAGTACTTGGCGAGTTCCGCGCTCTGAACGGCAAACCTACCGCGCGAGTATGCATTTTTATCGAACGAATCCGTCGCGACAATAAGACTTATCCTGAACTGTTTCGCGCTCGTAAAGCACTCCGCGGGCGATTTTACACCGAGTTCCAGACCGAGTCTGCCCTTCATTTCGCGAAGGCACTGATTTCCGGGAACTATCCATTGCGCGCCGCCGGTCGGAACGCAATCGGGAGTTTTGTTGATATATCCCGTGCAACGCGCGAGAGTTATCGCCATTCCGCCATGAGCAAGTTCCGCTTCGTGATGACCTTCCGTATAAACTGCAAAGGCTTTTCCGCTACTTTCCGCATATGCAAACGTGGAATTGCACACCGAACGGTCAAGCGTGAACTCGAAACTTTCAAGCCCGCTTTGCGCCGAATAATCGAACGGACTGTCCGTAACGAGTACATCCGCATTTACGCCGAAGTCGAACGCAATACGTATCTTGTGATCCTTGCAAACGTTTTGCACCGAATAATCGACCGCGACGGTCTTTCCCGCCGAAAGCTCAAGCTTGACTTCCGCCTTCATCTTTAGCGTTTCAGCCGAACGTTTATTCCCCTTAAAATCGAATTCTTTAGGGCACTCATACTCGTAGCTAAGCGTAAGTTCTTTTTCAAAAACGCCGTTTTTTGTGAGATAAACGGCACTTTGCGTAATTTCAAGCGGCTTATCCGCACTGCTCGGACGGAACACGTACGAATCGCCTTTGTCCGCCTCGTCGATCAAACGTATCGGATTTTTATAAGCTTTCCCCGTCGTTTTATCCGTGAAAACAATATTTTTTCCGTCGATTTCTACTTTATAGAACGAATTCTCGAACCCGTCGTACTCTTTTTTCGCTAAAACAGGCTTTGCATTCGTTTTTACGATAAATTCCTTGTGCGAAAACGAGGGAATTTTGCCGCTTAAAAAGCTGAACTTATAAAGCGTACAATCTATAACGCCAGGCAAATTAAGCGCCGAAAACACGTCTAAAACGGCTTTTTCTTCGCTTATCAATTCATACGGAACGGCGTTCCCATCCTCGCTTTCAACCTGAAAGCTATCGATAGCCATATCGCACGGCACGTAAAGTTCCGCCGTGACGACGCCTTCTGTTTCTACCGCATGCGGATTAAACGCGGTTACAAGCCAATCTCTTTTATCTTTTCCGCCGCGGCTTACGTGAGAGGTAAGCGTTTTTAGCCCTCGCCTTAAAATTTCTCCTCCGGCTTCGTTGATCCTTTTGAAATTATCCTCCATATGCGCGTGAACCTCGTCGCGCGAGCAGCCGCAAATGCTGTCGTGCGGGTGGTTTTTCATAAGCTGCTTCCAAAGGTAAGTTATCTCGTCGGCGGGGTTTACTCCGTCAAGCCCGCTTTGCGCAAGGTAGGCGTATAAAGGCTCTATTTTACTCTCGAGCAAATCTTCCGCCCTTACATTTTCCGTTTTAAGGTAAACTCTCGACGAACGACAGCCTTTAAGCAAATCTTCGTCGCAACCGTAATTCAACGCTCCGGTGCAAACGCTCGGAGCTAAACCGTTTTCATCTATGTATTTTTTTACGCACGCAACGTACTCGTCAAGCGAATACTGCCGTATATCTCTTCCCTCTTTTCTTAAAAAAGCAAGAATTTCGTTGACGTCCGCCTGTGGTTCGAGGTGATCGACGCCGTTCATCAGCAGAACGTACGGCGTAACGTTGAAGCCCTCGAAATTCTTTTCGTTTATATCGAGAAGAAGGTTCGCGAGTTTGCTTTCCTCCGGAATATGCTGCGCGTTGTTGTACCAATGCTTAAGGCAAACGGCTATGCACTCGCTGCCGTCCTCCCCCCTCCATATAAACTCGGTAGGAGTATTTTCCGCGTATAAATTGCCGTCCTCGTCCTTTTTTACGACCTTGTTTCCTCTACCGAAAACGAAACTGTCTATACCGAAGCCGTTCAGTATCTGAGGAAGCTGCGAAATATTGCCGAATTGGTCGGGCGCGTAACCTACAGCCGAACATTTGCCGAAACTTTCCGCGATTTTTCTGCCCGTAATGAGATTTCGAACGGTACTCTCCCCGCTCGTGTAATAGAAATCGTTCTGAAGGTACCACGGACCTACCAGAATATTCCCTTTAGAAACGTATTTCTCGAGTAGCGGACGATTTTCGGGTTTTACTTCGAGATAATCTTCCAGAACGACCGTCTGCGCGTCGAGATGAAAAATATAATCCTCGTCCTTGCTCAGAATGTCCAACAAGTTGTCAATCAAATCTATCAGCCTTAATCTGAATTGCTCGAAAGGCATATACCATTCTCTGTCCCAATGGGTGTGAGATATTACTACAAATCTTTTCATTTAGAATTCACCGTGTTTGTCTTAGTCGGGGAAAGACTCGCTATTTATGTTTTTTACCTAAATCAGTATTCTCCGCCGCCGAAACGCTTAAAACGCTCTGATTTGCTCGAAATTCAAGCTCTCGGTGACGCAGAACGATGATTTCATTATATCATCTACCGCCCGTAAAAGTAAAACGATTAAAAACGTTTGTTGTTATATTTTTGTTGTTATATTTTTACTTTTTTCGGGGCAGAACGGAGTGCATTTAACTGCCGAGCGGGAATCATCCCGCCCGGCAATTACTTTTAATTCTTTTTGCAGCAAGATAAAGTTATCTTATTGCTTTTTGGTTTCTTTTCTTCAAAACGATTGCCGCTACGAGTGCAAGCGCCGCGACGATACCGCATTCGGCACCGGCTTCGGAACCGCAACCTTCTGCTTCGAGAACGGTAAATCCTTCCGCTTCTTCGAAGTCGACTTCGATATACGTGCCGTTTTCCGCGACTTTGCCGTTAGGTCCTTTGAACGTACCGCTGTTATCCTTTTCGTTTTCGAAATCGGGAGCGGCAAACAACTTTTCGTTGCCGATGTAGCCGATGGTTATTCTGTCGATTTTCATCGTGCTTGCGGCAATGTTGTTGACGTAAATTCTGAATCTGCAAAGGTTATCGAAATCGGGCAGAGTTCCGTCGGAAACAACGGCTTCCGAACCCTTGAATACTACCCAGTTCCAACCTTTTTCGAGGTTCTTTGCGACTTTTACGAAATCCCAGTTGATCTCGCGTTTATCGTATTCGTTGCTCGAAGAAATTTCCACCTGACCGTCTACTCCGTCAACGTACAGCGCGGGATCTTCTATCCAGATCCAGAACGCGAGAACGAACGTGTCTTTCGTGAGGTCGGTTTTACCTATCTCGAGGTCTATAGCGTTGAGAGCATAGCCCGAGCCGGAAGTGTAAACGGAGCCGTTGCCGTATCTGAAGTCTTCCTTATCTACCTTATTGCCGCTGAAAGACGTACCGCTCGTGCTGTTGCAGTCGATTATTACAAGCTCTTTAACGTAATTTCTCTGCTTGGATTCGTCTGCGGGCTCGGTGTAGTTTTCTTCAACCGCGGCGTTAATAACTTTAACTCTGTCGATGTTTACGGCGAAGTTCTTATAAGTTCCTTCGTTTGCTGCGGCGTTGACGGTAAGTTCTGCTGCGGTTATGTTATCCGCGTCGGCATTACCCGTAACGGTTACGTTTTCGTCGGAAACGGAGAGGACAACCCAGTTCCAGCCGGTTTCGAGATTCGTAACGTTCCAAGCGATTTTTCCGCTGCCCGCGGTAAGCGCGAACGCAACGGATTCAACGTCTTCCATAGAAGCTACATACAGCCAGAAGCTTACGCCGAGTTTGTTGGATTTCTTGTAGTTTGCAACTAAAAGATCGGTTTTTCCTACGTTAGCGGTACCTTTTGCTGTTACCGTCGCGTTGCCGTTTCCTTTAACGGAAATCGAAGAATACCCCTCTTTCTTGTTCGTTTCGTCTACCGAGCCGTTTTCCCATGCCTGTTCGCAATCGTTTGCGTCTACAGCGGTAACGGGGTTGAGAACGACTACCGTTTCCACTTTATCGAACGCGCCATCAAGCGTAGCGTCGACTATCTGGAAGCAGTCGAGTTTAATTAAGTTTTTGGTTCCGTCTTTACCGAAGATAATCAATCTCGTTCTTACGATATTGTCGAGGTCGATAACTCCGCCCACTTTCTGAGCGTCGCTCGCTTTCAAGGTAATCCAGTTCCAACCGTCGGTAATCCCGGAAAGATCCAAATCCCACTGAAGTTCGAACTCGTCGCAGTTTGCGCTGCTCGAAAGTTCAACCGAGAGCGAGGAAAGATTTTCGGCTTTTTCTACGTAGAACCAGAAAGTATAGCCGAGTTCGTTTTCACCCTTGAGCGAAAGCCCCGTCTTTACATTGAACGAAGCGGAAAGAATTTCGTTTTGGTTTTGTCCGTTAGTAGTGAGCGAAGCAACGCCTTCTTTAGCGTTTTCGTCGTCAACGGTAAGTCCGTCGAACACGCCGTCAACTACTTTGTCGCAGGGAAGAATTATCTTCTTGTCTATTTTTACTGTTTCTTCAGCTAATACGAACTTGCTTTCTATCGCGCGAAGGTCGTCGAAGTAAACGCCTATTTTGTTAAGTCCGGGTTTGATAAATCCTACGAAGTTGACTTTCGTGAGGTCGCATTCGCCGCCCGTTCTCGTAGCCGTTTTAATATCGAATACGAGATGGTTCCAACCGACTTTAAGATCGTTCGGGAAGTGGAAAGTAAGTTCGTTTTTGTCGCACGTGCCGGAACTTGAAATTTCCATTTCCGTGCCTGCTATCTGTTTGCAGGTGGATTCATCAAGGCAGTTAATCCAGATTGCAATTTTATCCGCATCCGAGATATCTACGGGTTCCGCATATTTCTTTCTTTCAATCCAGCCGTCGCCGCTCATATTGAGCGCGTTGCCTACTTTACCTGCCACGTTTTCTATATATCCGTTAAAGCTGCCGTCAAATCCTTCGATAACCACGCCTTCAGACTTGTGAGCGTGTAAATCGTCGAATACAGTCGTTACGGTTTTAGACAAACCTACAAAATAGAAACGTATATAGTTGATTTTAGTAACGTCTACGGCGCCCGTCTTTTCCGCGTCCGCCATATCGAGAACTACGTAGTTCCAACCGTCTTTGAGTTTGAGGTTTTTAAGCTTCCAGTTAATCTCGTTTTTGTCGTCGTTCGTGCCTGAAGAAGTCATTTCAAGTTGACCGTCCGCCATAGCGAGGAAAGCTTCCGCGTCGTCAACGTAAAGATTGAACGAGATTTTGTCGTAAGAAGAGAGGTCGTAAGCGTAAGCGAGTTTTTTAGCCGTGCCGGCCGTTCCCATACCGGTAAGGCTCATGGAAGCTTCGCCTTGCTTAACAAAGCCCGCTCTCGTTTCCTTTTGCCCGTCACCGAAAGGTTCGTCGAAAGATTCGATATGCAAACCGCTGTCCGCTTCGCAAGCTTCTCTGTGATTGTCCGGTTCCGGTTCGGGAGGAACGTAACCTTCTACGGTTAATTCTTCAACGTCCGACAATACTACTTGAATATCACCGAATGCGGTAAACGTAGGAGTACCGCCGCCCTGGCTGTTATTGATTCTTATGTTTTTAATTGAAGACCAGTCAACGCTTCCGCCCGCGTCTATTATGCCTGCCGAAAGAGGAATTAAAATTCTGTTCCAGCCGACCTGACACATAGAGAACGCCGCTGATATATTGAACGAAGCTTTGTTGTTGTCGTTATAGCTGTCTGCCGAGCAAACGTCGAGGTTGTAAGTCGTAAGTCCCTTGTAAATGTTAAGAGAAGCTTCGTCTTTGATATAGAACCTTATCGCAAGCGCGCCTCTTCCGCTGTTTTTAAGCGCGGAAACGTCGTATGCTCCGTCGAGAGTAAGCACTCTTACGTAACCACCCCAGCCGTTCACGTAAACCACGTCGAAAGAATGTCCGTCAACCTCCGCGTTTTCAACGGTAAGACCGTCTCCCGCGTCGGAAAGGCCGAAAGCAACGTCTTTGATATCGGTTACAACAGTCTTTTCGGCGTAATCGGTAACGGCGAATTTTATGCCGGCAACCGAAACGGTGTTACCCGAGTTTACCTCGAAAGCGATGCAATTAAGACGAATTCCGTAAACTGTTTCGAAGTTCATATTGTTCTTCTCGTCGGCAGCTCCGAACGGAAGAATTATTTTATTCCAGCCGCAAACTACGTCTTTGAACAAAACGTTGATATTGTAGCTGAGTTTCAATGCGTCGCTGTACGCGTCAGATCCGTATACGTCGATATTCCAAGACTTTCCGTTGTTTGCAGATTCGGTGTATTTAGCGAGAAGATCCTCGTTATCCATATAGAAGAAAAGTGTAAGCGCGCCTTTGCCGGTTGCGTTTATTTTGGATACGTCATAAGGTTTATCGAATAATATCTTCTTCGCATAGCCGCCCCAACCTACGCTGCCGTAAGTATCGTAAGTAACGCCGTCTATCTCGGCTGTAGACTTATTCAAATCTTCCCAACTTGCAACCGTGGGAACAACGTCTTCAACCTTAGTTCCCTCGCTCTTGCCATAAGCGGTAACGCCCGCTTTAACGGTAGCGGAAAGAGTTACAAGCTCTACCGAGTAAATATCTACTTCGAATACCGAGCCGCCGCCGAACGCTCTTATGGCAAAGGCGTTCATCTTCGTTCTCGCTTCGTTTGTGATAACGTAACTGTTTCTCGCAAAACCACCGTATGCGTTTAAGTCGTCAAGCGGCAGAGTTATTACGTTCCAGCCTACGGTTATGTCCGAAGCATTGCCCGCGCTCTTTTCCCATCTGATACCTGCGGCGTCCATAATGCAGCTGTTCTTCAGCTCTTCGCCGCTGAGAGCTTCTTCAAGATTGAACAAACCGAACTGAAGTGTTTCGGGCTGCATATTCGTATCGAATTTCGCTATAATTCTGATCGCGTTGTATGCGCCGTCGCCTAAAGTGTTCTTTTGAGCTTTAGAAACGTAAGCGTACGTGTTGGGCGCATTATAGTTGGTATATGCGTACGAATTGCCGGTAAGCCCGTCGGGAGCGGTCGCTTTCGTATCTACGCTGCTTTTTCCCGTGCCGACGTAAGTTGCGGATATAGCTTCCGTATCGCCGTTAAACAAATAGCCGTCGTCCGCAAACGAAACGTTTACGTACAGCATAGTGCCCACCGAAAAAGCGAGCAACACGCTAAAAATCGAAAGAAAAATCTTTTTTATCATCATTATTCCCCTCCTTAGCCGTTATTCTGCTGAGCCAAAAGCCCGTAGAACGTGTAAGGATCGACTACTTTAAAATTGTAATCCTTATATTGTTCGGAAGTAAGCGTGTTGTAAATACCTACAACGTCCGTGGGATTTCTCAAAATAAATCTTACGCTTACGAAATTGCTCTCGTCTCCTACGTTCTTCTTGGAGAATCTGGAAGCGAGATCCTGCACCGAAGTATAATCGATGCTTACGACAGTTTCTAAGTTCGCGACTTTTTCGGTAGTATTGAAGTTTACAGCCGCGCCCTTGCAGATTTTAGCGTAGCACTCGAGTATTTCCCTTGTAGCAGGTTTTCTCGTAATAAGGAATCCCTGATAATCTATATCGAATTTTTCGAATACGGTCTTGTTGTAAGCCGCCCAGCTGTCGAGGTCGCCGTTGAGTTCGCTCGAAGCAGCGTTGTCGAAAGATTCGGGGTTAAGATAACCTACGCCGTTGTCGCCGGCTACGAAGTAGTCGTTTTCGGTCGCGGTGTTGTACATCATATCGATAACGTGTCCCGCGCGTTTGCTTATGTTGAGAGCGAAAGTCCAGCAAAGAGGAATTCTGCCTCTGTTCTCGTCGTTCCATATCTTAATCATAGCCGTATTGAGCCATGCCGACGAGTCGAAGTCGCCCATATAGAATAACAGGTAGTTCGCGCCCTTTTCGGTAGCCGCGGGCAGAGTTTCTTTAATAGTTTTGCTTCCCTTTTGCCTGTATTCCGTTTTCATCGGGAATTTCGAATAAATAGAAGCGTTTGCCATAGCGGTGTAGCCGTAAGCGTCCGCATTGATATACGCGTTGTAAATAGAGAACTGATATACCGTTTCCCATTCGCAGGCAACTTCGCCGGAAGCCGCGGGGTTGGTGTATCTCGTGTATTTAAGGTGCCACGGAGTGAAACCGCCTACGTCTATCGGAGTTGCGGGATCGACTTTTGCGGCATATTTATTCTGTGCGGTCATAATGTCGGAGAACGTTCTGTAATCGATTGTTCCGAGTTCCGCGTCGACTTCCGTCTCCTGCTGGTCCGGATCGTCGTCCGGAATTTCACCGAACATTGGCGAAAGATCGAAGAAGAAGCATTTGTTCATTATATAATAGTCCCTGTTGGAAAGGAACATATCCTGCAATTCGGTATACTGAGCGAATACCGTGTCACTCGAGTAAGCGTCCACGTGATAAGCCATCATATGCGAATTGGTCATTTCCGTATCGAGGTATCTCTGCTTTGCCCAGATATAAGCGTCGTTCTTTCTGCTGCCCGTACTTTCGGTATTCGTTTCGTAAATATAGCCCTTACCGGTGAATTTATCTCCGAGGTCGATTTTAACCGGCTTATTCGCGAACTGTTCCGCCGTTTTGATATAATAGTAAAGGCTGTTCGAAACGGTCGAATATCTTACGGGAAGAAGGTCTTCCACGCCGCAAGCGGTGGCAACCGCGTTTACCGTAGCGGGAACTTTTCCGTCCCAAGCGGCAAATCCGTTGTAATAGCTATCGAACAACTTCAAAAGCGTAGAGGGCGATTTAACCGTTACAAGCTCTTTACCGGCGAGGAAGCCGCCTTCCTGTCTTAAATAATCGAGCCAGTAAGCGTCCGTATCGCTCGAGAAGCCGTTCGCTTTCGTAAATCTTACGAAAAGCCTTTGACCGTTTCTGTTTACAAGTCCCTGAAGGGTGCAAACGAGGTTAGCTATATCGTACGCGTCTTCCGAATTGGGAACCGCCGCCATATAGGAGTTAAGGTCAAAATAATATAACGCGTTCTCGTTAAACGCTATTTCCGTATCCTCGGCAATCTCCGTACCGAGTATTTCTTTGCCCGTTGCCGAAAAATCGGGGAGGGATTCTTTAGTTTTACTCATAATACCGAATTCGCTTACGCGAACATAAGTTGCGCCGGGCCAGTAAATTTCAAAAGTAGCCTCGGTCGTTTTGGTCGCGTCGAAAGTGAACGTAAAATCCTTATATGTCATAGGCGCGTCGAAATCGCATACCCTTACGATGCTTTTGCCGAGTTCTCTTCCGTTCGAGTCGAGAACTCTCAGAACGGCGGCAACCGTTTTGCTCGTAGAGGTTTTTTCGTTTACGAGAAGTCTCGCCGCAGCGGTATACGCCGTATTGTGCAAAGTGCTTGTAGTCACTCTGCAAAGCGCGCCCGAAGCGGTATCCGACACCGAACCCCACCCGTCGTCGATTGACATATCGCCGGTATCGTGTTCGACGTTCTCGTCGTTAGCTCTCCATACCTGACTGTAAGGACCGTATTCTTTCTCGACGGCTTCATTCGAACAAGAAGCCATTCCGAGCCCGATTACGGCGCACAGTAGAAATGCAAGAAATCTTTTCATCGTTTTCTCTCCTTTTTTTTATTCACAAGGGAAATCTCCCCTATTGTTTTTTGAGTAGTTTTAGCAATAAAACAGCCTTTCCTCAGCCGTATCCGACGTTCTTTTTAAAACTAAAAAAACGAATTTTTGTGCGAAAAAGGCTATTTGTTTGTTTTTTACCGGTTATTTAACACCGCCTACGGTAAGACCTTCCACAAAGTATTTCTGGAAAGCTACGTACACGGCAACGGGAGGTATCATCATAAGAATACCCATCGTCATAACGAGCGGATAATCCTGTAAGCCTCCGCTTCCGTACAGATAGTCGGACTGAATAAGCACGGAAACCACGCCTATAGGTCTTACCGCTTCGGACGCGGACAAGAACATAAACGGGAAGAGATAATCGTTCCACTGACCGATGAACAACTGAATTATTATAACGGCGAGAACGGGCTTCAACATAGGCATATAAATATGGAAAACCGTACGAAGGAAACCCGCGCCGTCTATTTCGGCGGCTTCCTTAAACTCGTTCCCTATGCCCTCCAAAGTTTGCTTTACCAAAAAGATGTTGTACGCGGAAAACAATCCGGTAACGAACAAAATAGAAGTTCTGTTTCTGAACCCCGTACCGCCGACGCCTAAAATGTTGTTTCCGCCGACGAGAGGAAATCTGCTGAGCATAAGATACTGAGGCACGAGCATTGCCACACCCGGTATCATCATAGAAGACATCAGCAAATAAAAGGCAAACTTCTTAAAGCGAATTTTCAACTTTGAAAAAACGTACCCTGCAAGCACAGACGACGCGGTAACGAAAATCGTATACCACACAAATCTGGCGAGCGTAAGTACTATGGAAGGAAGTATTTCTTCTCTGCCGAAAATTCTCGCGAGATTTTCGAACAGGTGACCTACGTCTTCCGGCACGGGCAAAAAGCCCACGCTGTAAAATCCTTCCACCGAAACCATCGTTCCGAGCAAAGCGAACACAAACGGATACAACATTATAACCGAGCCGATTATAAGTATTGTGTGAGCGATTATTTTATCCGATTTTTTAACAACCTGCATAATCGCCCTCCTAATCCTTTGATTCACCGAACTTCATATTCAGAGCGGTGAGAATAAACAGTATAACCATTACTATAACGGAAATCGCGCTGCCCATTCCGAAGTTGCCGTTCTGGAATGCTTCGTCGTAAATCTGATACAGAATAACCTTTGTAGAGCCGTCTGGTCCGCCGGCAGATATAAGCTGAACGGGTTCGAACACGTTGAACGCCCCTATTATGCTCGTTATAAGCACAAATATAAACATAGGCTTCAACTGAGGTAATGTGATTTTGAAAAATTTAACGAATTTATTCGCCCCGTCAACGTCCGCCGCCTCGTATATTTCTGTAGAAATACCCGAAAGCCCGGCTACAAACAGTATAACCGTCGCGCCGAGTCCCTTCCATACGCAGATGACTATAATCCAGAAATACATCCAGAAAGTGCTGTCTTTCCACATAATTCTCTGACCGCCGAACGCGACTATCAGATTATTTACCGTACCGTTGTTATATTCGAGCCATACGTTCGCAATCTGCGCGATGACAGCCATCGAAATAACCACGGGCAGATAATAAACCGTTCTGTAAAACGATTTTCCTCTTATCTGACTCGTCATAAGTTTTGCGAGAAGCAGTCCGAAAGCAAGGCTCAGCCCGATCGTAAACACGGCGATTAAAAGGGTATCGAACAATAACGTATAATAATACTCGTCCGAGAAGAAAGTTATAAAATTCTCAAACCCGACGAACACTTTCCCGGCGAATAAATCGTCCTTGAAAAAACTGTAATAAAACACAATTCCGAGCGGAATAAGCCCGAAAATCGCATAATACAAAACCAACGGGCCGATAACCGCCCAACCGCGGAGATTATCGGCTCTTTCCCTCTTACTCGTTTTTTTGTTGTGCGGCTCCCCTTTTTTAAAGAGTTGCCGCACACCTTCTTTTATCGTCATTATTTTATCCTATCGTAAATATCTTTTTGCGCGTTGTCAGCCAAAGTTTTAACGTCGGTTTTTCCGGTAAGAACTTCTTTGTAGAACGTACCCCACTTAGCCCAAGCGTCGGAAGCGTTTTTGGTAAAGCAAGGAAGTCCGCCGTGGAATCCGCCCGCAGTAAGCGCGTCTATATAAGAGTTGATGTTAGGATAAACCGTTCTGATTTCTTCGCTCGAAAGAGTTTCTTTGTTTACGGGAAGTCTTCCGTCGAGTTCGTAGAACCAGTTCTGAACTTCCGCGCTCGTGAGATATTCGAGGAATTTTACGGCTTCGTTGTAGTGAGTGGATTGTTTGGTTATACCGAAAAGAACGTTACCTACGTAGCAGTTTCCTTTTTCGGTGCTTTCCGCGTCGTAAACGGGAAGAGCTGCACTCTTGATGTTATCAGCCGCGCCCGCCATGGACCACTGACCTTCTATCATATAAGCAGCATATCCTTTGTTTACGAAGTAGTTCTGCAACGTATCTTCCTGATCGGTAGTAAGCGAAGGCTTATACGCGTATTTTGCGAGATTACGGAGATACGTAAACGCTTTTATATTGCTTTCGCTGTTTATAGCGAGATTGCCGTTTTCGTCCAAAAAGTCGCCGCCTGCCTGACGCATGAACGGTATCGCACGGAACGCGCTGGACATACCCGCAACGTTGTTAAGCATTATTCCGCCGTAATTCTTTTTGTTTGCTTCGGCGTATTCGGAAACGGTTTTGCAGTTTTCCAAAAGTTCCGCCCAGGTAGCCGGAACGTATTTATCTTCGGGGATACCCGCTTCCTGCAATATCGTTACGTTATACTGTAAGCCGAAAATACCCGTACACATAGGAACGGCATACATTTTTCCGTTAACGACGGTATCGGCATACGAGCCTTCCACTACGTTGGAGAACTTGGATTTGTCAAGTTCCGCAAAAACGCCGTTTTCGGCAAAATAGCTCATATAGTTTTCGCCTATCATTATATCGACAGCCATTTTGCCGCCCGCTTGCGCGTCGCGGATATAAAGCTGCTGCTTCTGATAGAGCGCGTCGCTCCAGCCGTCTTCGATAAACTGAATTTTAACGTTCGGAGCAACTTCCTTAAAACCGTCTAACAGTTTTTTGGTAAACAAAGCCTGATTGTAAAGCTGCGTGCCCTCTTTTTCGCTCTTTAAAAGAGCCGCATAGTTTTGCTTGAGCGGAGCAGCCGATTGAATTTTTAAAGTAACGCTGGTATTGGACGGATCGCCCGAGGTCGTATCGCCGCCGCCTCCGCAGGAAGCGCAGGCGAACAACATAACCAATGCCGTTGCCAAAGTAAGAATTTTAACGAATAATTTGTTCATACATTCTCTCCTTTTATTATTTTTCGCTTTTTTGAAACAATAAACCGCCGTTTTCGGTTACCTCAAATCGGCTTTAACCGAAAGCCCGAGCGGTTTTTCAACAAGTTCATAATAAGGCACGAGTCCGTTTTTGTCAATACGGTTTTTGAAAAAAATATATCATAATAAAAAATATGTTATAGATTTTGGTCTATTGAAGAACTGTTGGTATATCATTTGGTTTGCGTTTTTTTGAAAGTGTGTTATACTGTAACGGAGGTGCGATATGGGCGAAAAACTATATGTAAAAATTTATAACGACATTATTTCCAAGGTAAAAGACGGGACTTTGAAAGTAGGCGATAAACTTCCGACCGAACTCGAGCTTGCAAAACAATACGGGGTAAGCCGAATTACCATTACCCGCACGATGAAAGAACTTAACGACATAAACCTTATTTACAGGGTAAAAAAAGCGGGTACTTTCATAAACGGTAAAGTCAATTTTAAAAACTCTCAGCTGATTATCCCTATAATAATGCCGTTCCACGAAGATTTTAACGACATAGTAAAAGGCATACAGAGCATAACCACCGCGAACAATATGTTTACCCCGGTGTACAATTCCAAAAACAATATAAAAAAGGAACAGGAATATCTCCTTGAAATTCTGCGCGGCGAATTCGACGGGCTTATCGTTTACCCGTGCAATTCCATTGCGAACATAGGATTATATGCGAAAATTATGGAAATGAACAAGCCTATAGTGTGCATCGACAGAGGAATTATGGGCATAGACACCCCGCTTGTTACGAGCCGAAACGCCAAAGGAATGGAACAGATAGTGGATATTCTCGTGCAGAACGGACATAAAAAAATAGGTTTCTTCTCCGTTAACGAATCCATGTCCGTTACAGAAAAGGAAAGATTTACGGGATTTTGCTCCGGACTTATAAAACATAATCTCGAAGTAAAACAGGAATATATATTCGACAACGACAAAATGAATTTAATGGAAATGCACAAATCGCCGTTTAAACAACACAAACTTTTCCACGAATACACAAACAAGTGCATAGACGAATACCTCGCGCTTGACGATAAACCCACCGCCATCTGTTGCGTCAACGACGTAAGCGCAAACGGATTTTACCTCGACGCAATCGAAAGGAACGTAAAAATTCCCGAGGACTTAGTGCTTACCGGCTTCGACAGCATAGACGTAAAAACCAACGCCGAACGACACATTCTGTCCGTTTCTCAAAACTTTAAGGAAATCGGTTTAAGCGCGATAAAACTTCTGCTCGATATACTGAACGGTCAGAAGCACGAACGAATTCAGCACATAGACGTAGTTATGAATCCGTACACTCTGTAGCCGGTGGTAATGGGCAACCGGCATTTTAAAAGCTCTTTATCATGCCGACGAAGCGGCGAGAGAAACTTCTGAAAAAACAAAAAACCGCCTATATCTCACATAGACGGTTATTTTTTATATAAAAAAATTGAATATGTACCGCGTAACGCTATAAAATCAAAACAATAATTTCGCTCTCTCGGGAAGCTCGAGAACCTTTGAATTATCCCCTCTCATACGGAAAAATTCCAGATGATACGTTTTATGCGGAACTATGTAAATTCTCTTGTTTACCCAGATTTTTCTTACGTCGCTGCTGAGCGCGCCGCTTGTAAAAATGTAATCGGCAATCTGTTCGTTTACGTCTATAACGGCGGCGGAATATCCTTTGGCGAAAATATCGAGCAACGCCGTACGCACCTTTAAAACTATATAGTCGTTGGAAAAAACTTTTCCGTCGCCCTTGCAATAGGGGCAGACCTGCTCGAGCATCGAAGTAGACTCTTCTCTCTTTTTCTTTCTCGTAAATTCCACAAGCCCGAGCGCGCTCATACCGAGGACGTTACATTTGCTTCTGTCGTCTTTAAGCGCTTCGGTAAGCGTTTCAACTACTTTGTCGCGGTGGAATTGCTCGTTCATATCGATGAAATCGACTACGACTATACCGCCTATATTTCTTAAGCGAACCTGCCTTGCTATTTCCTTTGCCGCGTAAATATTGGTTGTAAAAACAGTGTCCTCAAGGTTGTTTTCGCCGGTGTATTTCCCGGTGTTTACGTCGATTACGGTCAACGCCTCGGTTTTATCTATGATGAGATACGCGCCGTTATCGAGTTCCACACGGTTTCTGAGAAGCTTGTCCACTTCGCCGTCAAGCCCGAAATATGCGAACATATCCGTGTTTTTATCGAACAGCACGGATTTTTTTATATACTCGTCCTTGCGCTTTCCTTTCCTCGAAAGCATTATCTCGTACAACTCTCTCGAGCCGAAATAGATATTTCTGACGTCGTCCGAATACACGTCGCGGAGCATTCTCGTTATAAGGTCGCCGCTCTCGTAGCAAAGCGCGGGCGCCGGAGTGCTTTCGGCTTCCGCGAGAACGTCGAGATACTTCTGCCTGAGCGACTCAGCCTCTTTCCTAAGCTCTTTTTTACCTATTTTTTCGCCCGCGGTGCGAATTATAAAACTGCCGTCGAAGGTATGGGTAAGCTCTTCCGCCCACGCGTACAATCTCTCTCGCGCGGCTTCGTTCGTGATTCTCCTCGAAACGCTCGCTATATGGAAACAGGGCATATACACGAGATATACCCCCGCAAAAGACAGATACGGCGAGCATTTTACGCCCTTGTTCCCTATATAATCCTTTACGATCTGAACGAGTATTTCGTCTCCCTCTTTTACGTCGATGACGGAGGGAATTTCCTCTCCCTCTTTAAGTTCTTCACCGCCGGGTGCCGTTTCGCACACGCTTAAATACGCGTTTTTTCTAAGCCCTATATTCACGAAAGCGGCTTGCATTCCGCCAAGCACGGTTATTACTTTACCCTTATAAATATTCCCCACGATATTCGGGTTGGAGTTTTTCTCCATATAGTATTCGAGAAGTTTTCCGTCCTCGGCAAGTGTGGCGATAAAATTACCGCCGTTGTTGTCCAGATAAATGTTTTTTTGCATATTTTCCTATACGCACGATGCCCGACGATGAAGCAAAAAATTTAGTTAATGTTTGAAAAAGGGGATTTTCACCTCTCTCCCCAAAAGAGTTAAATTTAAAGCGCGCCGCATTTTAACAAATCGGCGGCAAGCCTTGGCTCGCGTTTTTTTGCGCGATTTAAAAGCCTTGAACTATTCTTGTTCCGATAAATAATCGTCGACGTCTTCTTCCGCCACGAACGCTTTTCTTTTAATAATAGAAACGTGCGAGCCGCCATAGAGAGAAACGAGTTTTTCGGCAAAGCAATCGGGGCGCAGGGCGTTGTTCCCCGCTTCGATCAAAACCTTTAAGTAAGCCTCTCCGCTTCCGCGCGGGCAATCTCTTTTCTCTTTCGCTATCGAGTAAATTTTATTTCTCACTTCTTTTTCGTTGCCGCGCTTATCCGTTATGAAAAACTCTTTCCTGCCGAGAACATCTTGCGGTTCGAATTCGTTCACGCCGAAAATTTCGTACTCAGCTCTGTTTATGACCGCGGCGAGATTAACGTTTTTTACCGTATAGAACGCGCGCTCGCATTTAATTCCGCGAGGGGAAAACTCGTTGAATAGTTTTTTGAACTCGTCGGGAGAAACGTCGGTGTCGACCGAACAGTACTCCGCATAGCTTACAAGCCCCACGCCTATCGGGCTTGACATATACACGAGCGGATGAGGGTGAAATCCCGCAGATTTTTTCACAAGAATTCCCGCACGCACAAAAGTTTTGTTTAAATGACGAAGAGTATCGAGGTGGGATATGAATTCCGCTCCGTCCGTCTTTCGATATCTGAATACAATCATACTAAAAACCCCGTATATCACGCATTATTCAACTTTTTTGTTTTATGTTGTTCAAACTTCGGGCAGTAAATTTTCTGCAAGCCGCAGCCTTTGCAACTTGTTTGACAACTACCCGTAACCTTTTCGCCGTATGCTGCGTGCCTTTCTTTAAGAAGGAAAGACTTTTCCACGCACATATCTATAAAATCCCACGGAAGTATTTCGTTCTCTCCCCATTCCCGGGTATAGAAATCCTTGTTCACCCCGGTCTTTTCGAAAGCGGCGTACCACTTTTCGACGTTCGCGTCGAAGAAAGAAGTCCAACCGTCGAAAATACAGCCGCTTTTATACGCTTCTTCTATAACCGCGCCCGTTCTTCTGTCGCCGCGGGCGAACACCGCCTCCATTTCCGAAAGCTCGTAATTGTTCCAGGAGAAATTTACTCCCTTTACAAACAAATCTTTTTTAAGAAGATTGATTTTCTCTTCCACTTCTTTTTTTGTGGCTTGCTTTTCCCATTGAAAAGGCGTAAACGGCTTCGGAATAAATGTGGAAACGCTCACGCTGACTCTTAAATTTTTAAGAGCCTTCGGGCGAACCGCGTAAATATCTCTTATTTTGAAAACTATATCTCTTATACCGTGCAGGTCGTCGTCCGTTTCGGTAGGCAACCCGAGCATAAAATACAGCTTAACGCTCGTATAACCTTGTTCGAAAGCCTGCGTTACGCCCGAAATTATTTCGCGCTCGGTAACATCCTTATTTATAACGTCGCGAAGCCTTTGCGTACCTGCCTCAGGTGCGAAAGTTATCGAAGACTTCCTCGTTTCCTGAACGAAATCCCCCTCGAAGCTGTCGAGCCTTAAAGAGGGCAACGCGAGGTTTACGTCCGGAAGCGCTTCCCTTAGCTTCGGAATAAGTTCTTTCAGTCTGCTGTAATCGCCGGTGGATAAACTGTTTAAGCTAAGCTCGTCGAAACCGGACATGCGAATAAGCGACTTAGCCGTTTCTACCGAAGCGTCCGCGTCGCGCTCTCTTACCGGGCGATAAATAAATCCGGCCTGACAGAATCTGCAACCGCGATAACAGCCGCGCATAACTTCTATAACGCCTCTGTCGAAAACCGCCTCTATATTAGGTACTAAAAATCTTTTTGGGAAAACCGCGTGCGCAAGATCTCGGCAAATCGCTTTTTTAATCTTTTTAAAAGAAGAAAAACCTTTAATCGTTCCGTCGTCGTTATAATACACTTCCATAAGCGCGGGAACGTAAACGCCGTCGATCTCCTCGGCGGCTCTTCTTAAAAATTCGTCTTTGGATTTAACTTCCAGTTTAAGCTCGGCAAGAGCTTTCATATTTTCTTCGCCGTCGCCTATCGTAAAAATATCTATAAAATCCGCCATCGGCTCGGGATTGCACGCGCACGGACCGCCTGCCTGAATAATCGGGTATTCTTCCCCTCTCTCCGCACTTTTCAGCGGAATTCCCGCAAGGTCGAGCATATACAAAACGTTGGTATAACTCATCTCGTATTGAAGAGAAAACCCCAGCATATCAAAGGTTTTAAGCGGTTTTCTATTGCCGAGCGCATACAGCGGAATATCGTTTTCTTTAAGCTTTTCACCGAAGTCCGGCCAGGGCGCGAAACACCTGTCCGTGTACGCCCCATCAACGGAATCGATTGCCTCGCACACTATTTTTATGCCGAGGTTACTCATCCCCACTTCGTATACGTCGGGGAAACAAATGCAATAATTGAATTTGCCGTCGAACGGAGTTTTTTCGTTAAACTCCCCGCCTATATACCGCGCGGGTTTTTCTACCGAAGAAAGTATTTCGTTTAAATTGAGCTTATCCATAAAAAAATCTTTTTTGTCCGCGCAAAAGAGAAAGAACCTCGCCGCGCGTAAAACGTATTTTATTTATTATACTAAAAACACGGCGTTTCAGTCAAACGAATTTATTGTCGGGAAACCAAAATTAGGTATAACTAACGAAATCGCCACCCGTTTTACAAAAACGCTTTACTATTATTTTCCGTTGTGGTATACTTTTTTTATGAAAAAAATCGTTTTGGCGTCCTCCAACAAAGGCAAAATAAAAGAAATTTCCGAAATGCTCGGAAGCGATTATCAGGTTCTTTCCATGGCGGAAGCCGGCTTCGACAAAGAAATAGAAGAAACAGGAAAAACATTCGAAGAAAACTCGTTTATAAAGGCAAGGACTGCGTGCGACGCGCTTTCCCTTCCCGTTCTTGCGGACGACAGCGGACTCGAGGTCGATTTCCTCGGCGGCGCACCCGGCGTTTACAGCGCGAGATATTCGGGCGAACCGGTCGATAACGCGCGAAACAGGGCACTTTTGCTGAAAAATATGCAAAATGCAAACGACAGAAAAGCGCGCTTTGTGTGCGTTATGACGCTGTGCCTGCCAAACGGAAAGACGTTCTCGACAAGAGGATCTGTCGAAGGACGCATTCTGAAGGAGGAAACGGGAAACAACGGCTTCGGTTACGACAGTCTGTTCTACAGCGACGACTTGAACAAAAGCTTCGGGGAGGCTTCCGACGAGGAGAAAAACGGCGTAAGCCACCGCGGCAGAGCATTAAAAGAAATGATTAAAATTCTTAAAACTCTATGAAAATTTCCAATCTTACGCTTTCTCTCGGTGAAAGCGAAGGCGTTCTGAAAACTAAAGCGTATAAAAAGGCGGGTACGAACGAAAAAAATTCGCCTTTTTTTCGCATAACGAAAAAATCGGTAGACGCGCGCGATAAAAGCGCAATCAAATGGGTTTATTCCGTTGAAATTTCCGATACTCCGTTCAACGACGAACTCCCCTGTCTTCGGGCAAAGCGAAAAGGTCGGGTTCTTGTTGTAGGGGCGGGGCCTGCAGGTCTTTTCTGCGCGTTGACGCTCGCCCGCGGAGGAATGGACGTTACTTTGATAGAGCGCGGCAAACCCGTTGACGAGAGAAAAAAAGACGTAGACCTGTTCGCCTCGGAGAGAAAACTAAACGACGACAGCAACGTGCAGTACGGCGAAGGCGGAGCCGGCGCTTTTTCGGACGGAAAGCTGAACACCCAAGTCAATTCTCCGCTGATAACGCGCGTTTTACGGGACTTTGTGCGTTTCGGCGCTCCAGAAGAAATCGCTTATTTATCAAAGCCGCACATCGGCAGCGACAAACTTCCCGGCGTAGTAAAGAACATAAGAGAAGAGATTAAGCGACTCGGCGGAAGGGTATTTTTCTCCGAAAAGCTTACCGACGTAACCGTTTCCGGAGGCTTTGCAAAAGCTAAAACTTCTTTCGGAGAGGACAATTTCGACGAGTTAGTTTTAGCCCTCGGACACAGCTCCCGCGATACGTTTTATATGCTTAACTCCCGCGGGGTTCAGATGGAACAGAAAGCCTTCGCTATGGGCTATCGAATAGAGCACACTCAATCGCTTATAAATTACTCTCAATACGGAAAAAGCGCGAACCTTCTTCCTCCTGCCGATTACAAACTCGTAAGCCACGCGGGCGAAAGAAGCGTATTCACTTTCTGCATGTGCCCGGGCGGCGTCGTTATGCCCGCTGCGAGCGAAGAAAACACCGTAGTTACAAACGGAATGAGCAACTACCTGCGCGACGGTTTAAACGCGAACAGCGCGATAATCTCCGAAATCAAAACGGACGATTTTCCGTCCGCTTCCCCTCTTGCAGGGGTGGAATTCCAACGCGAAATAGAAAGAAAAACTTTTATCGCAGGCGGGGGCAATTATTCTGCTCCGGCGGCAAAAGTGGGCGATTTTCTGCGAAAAACGGGGTTTTCGTCATTAGGAAACGAAGTAAAACCGACGTATCCGCTCGGCGTTATTCCTTACCCGTTACATAAGCTTTTACCCGAAGGCGCGGCAGATTCAATCGCAAAAGCCATTGTCGATATGGACAAACGCCTTAAGGGGTTTGCAAGCGAAAACGCCGTTATGACGGGCACGGAAACGAGGACTTCTTCCCCCGTGAGAATTACGAGAAACGATAAATTCGCTTCCGTTTCGGCAGAGAACCTTTACCCTTGCGGCGAAGGCGCGGGATATGCGGGCGGCATTTCCAGTGCGGCTGCGGACGGAATTAAGGTTGCCGAAGCGATACTGAGAAAATACGGTGCGGAATAATCAGCAAAACACAACGCCGGATAAAGAAGAACACGACTATGAAAAAATGCGCTATAATCACAAACGGATATTATACAGGAGAGTCGACAGCTCACCAAATACGCTCGCTTACGAGGGAATTCGCCCTTCTCGGAATTACCGCGGAAGAAGTTAAAGGCAACGCCGCGCCCGCGTATATCGACGGCATGGAAGCAAAAACGTCTCTTTCAGGCTACGACTTTGCCGTGTATCTCAACAAGGATATTCACACGGCAAAAACGCTCGAGGCCGCCGGCTTACGCCTTTTCAACACGGCAAAAGCAATCGAACTTTGCGACGATAAAATGCTCACGTACATTTCCCTTGCGGGGCACGGCATAAATATGCCCTATACGATATCTTCCCCTCTTATGTACAAAAACTCAAACGACGACGATTTTGCGAAGATTGTCGAGAAAAAAATCGGCTACCCCGTTGTGGTAAAAGAAGTTTACGGTTCGATGGGTTCGGGCATTCACCTTGCAAAAAACTACGGCGAGCTTTGCTCTCTCAGAGAGAAGCTTAAATTGGTACCTCATTTATATCAGAAGTTCATCGGCAAGGGCGGCGAAGACAAGCGAGTTATCGTCATCGGGAAAAAAATAATCGCGGCTATGAAACGCGTAAACGAAAACGACTTCCGCTCGAACATCGCGCAGGGCGGAAAGGGTTTTGCGACTGACTTAACGGCGGAGGAATCCGAAATGGCGATTAACGCGGCTACCGTTCTCGGGCTCGACTACTGCGGCGTGGATATACTTACAGGTAACGACGGAAAGCCATATTTTTGCGAGGCGAATTCCAACGCGTTCTTTAAAGGCATAGAAGAAGCTACAGGCAAGAATATAGCGAAGTTTTACGCAAAACATATATTCGAAACCGTCTACGGCAGTCTTAACGACAAGTAGTCGCAACCGAACGCGTCTTAAATTCGCAAAGCAACCGACTTTACTTTTGAACAATTTCCCTTATTAAGCTCGAAAACGTTTGTTTTAAAACGGAAATTATTATATACTGTATAAAGTAACGAAAACATGGCGCACTGTTTATATGTTCGCGCCTTTTAACGGAGATAAAAAGATATGAAACTCGGAGTAGTAGGGCTTCCTAACGTCGGCAAGTCCACATTATTTAACGCAATAACGCACGCGGGGGCGCAGGCGGCGAACTTTCCGTTCTGCACCATCGAGCCGAACGTCGGCGTCGTAGCCGTTCCGGACGAACGCCTCGATAAACTCGCGGCTCTTTACAACAGCAAAAAAATCACCCCCGCAACGATAGAATTCGTGGATATAGCGGGGCTTGTAAAAGGCGCTTCCCAAGGCGAGGGGCTCGGAAACAAATTCCTTTCGCACATAAGAGAGGTAGACGCGATCGTACACGTCGTTCGTTGCTTTTCCGATCCGAACGTAACGCACGTGGAAGACTCGGTAGATCCGATAAGAGATATTTCTATAATCAATATGGAGCTTATTTTAGCCGACCTCGAAAGCGTTACAAAACGCCTTGACAAAGCGAGAAGCATGGTTAAAACAGGCGATAAAAAGTACAAAATCGAAAGCGAACTTCTCGAACGCATATACAACACCCTTTCCGAAGAAAAACCGGTAAGGAGCATGGAGTTTTCCGAAGACGAACGCGCTTACGTTAAAGGTTTATTCCTTTTGACGGCGAAGCCCGTTATTTACGCCGCGAATATCGACGACGCCGATATGGGTAAGTCCGACGACGAAATGCCGCTCGTTAAAAAAGTTGAAGAGTTTGCAAAAAAAGACGGCAGCGAAGTCCTTGTCATCTGCGCAAAAACAGAGGAAGAACTCGCTTCTCTCCCTCCCGAAGAAGCTTCAATGCTCCTCGAAGAGCTCGGTCTTACCGAAAGCGGACTTAATCGTCTTGTAAAGGCTTCGTATAAGTTGCTCGGGCTTATAAGCTATCTCACCGCCGGCGAAAAGGAAACCCGCGCCTGGACGATAGAAAACGGAACAAAAGCTCCGCAAGCCGCGGGCAAAATCCATTCGGACTTTGAAAAAGGCTTTATCCGCGCCGAAGTAGTCGATTGGAAAACGTTGCTCGAATGCGGCAACTACAACGCCGCCAAAGAAAAAGGCAAAGTAAGAAGCGAAGGCAAAGATTACGTTTTCAAAGACGGCGACGTGGTTCTCTTCCGCTTTAACGTTTAATTTGCACACATTATAAATAACCGCCCGCATGCGAAAAACTCGTATACCCGGGCGGTTTATTTTTTATTTAATCGTAGGGATTCCATTCTTCATCACTAATTACCGAAAAGGCGGCTTTTCAGCCCTTTTTTCCGAGCGCTCGCTTGCAGTGCGTAAAGCACAGCTTCGTTCGCGCTTTTAAAAAATCATCTGAAAATTACGCTCTTTTCGGCGCAAAAATAGTTAGTGAAAAAGAATGGAATCCCTAGGAGAAGAACAAATCTCCTTAAATAGAATTTTAGCACACCTTAAAGCGGTTGTCAATCGCAACGCGAACAAAACGAAAAAGTCTCGTTTAACGTGCGTTTTGCGGGACTTTTTTAAATATTCGTACAAAATTTCTTTTAGGACGGCTTTATTCGCAAAATTCGTCAAAAAGGTCTCTCGGAATCATCGTCTTAAAATTGCCGCTTTTCGCTTTGCGCTTCTCTTTATTCTGTTCCTCATACTTGCGATTCGCCCGTCTTTGCGGAGTATATTCTTTTCTTGTTACCATAATCGCCTCCTATCGGCGAAATATATATAGACATCGACTCGTCAATTATACCATAAATGATAATTTAATTCTTCCATTCAATCCACAAAGGGAAGAACTTTTCGGGCAACACTCTTTATAAAAAACAAGCGAAGATCAAATATCTTCAATTTCTACAACGTATATTTTTATAAAAAAGGCTCACAGAAAAAATTATTCGTGAGCCTTTTGTCATTGTTTGAAAGTGCAATTCTCAAAATATAGTTTTAATATTCCCTATGAAAACTGCGCTCTGCAGGCATTCTTTTTTTGGCGTTATGATGGGTTCGGTTTGCCTGTCGGCAACGCGTTTGTATTCTTTTTTTACTTATACTATAATAGCAAATAATACAAATGCGTTTTTTGTATGATTTTTGCGGTTTTCCCGTTAAACAGGCATTTACAAATTCGGTTTCTGCATTTATAATTAAAAAAAACGGGGTGAAGAATTGTGGTTAAAAAGGCGATTCTAATAATAATGTCGGTGGTTTTTGCAATTTCTTTTGCGAGTTGCAACAAAGAGGAAGAAATGAACTATCAAATAAAAAGCGTTATGAATTACAAAGTCTATTCAAACGAAGCGGTTATTTCCGGCGTTGCCGATACAAAGCTTTGGTATGAGGAAAAAGACGTAAGGCGTTTTATAAATTTTTCCGCAAACGGTTGCAATCTTGTTTCCGCTACATACGACAGGGATAAAAGAGAAATAACCTGCGAGTTTTCAAACGGAAACAAATCGGAATTTGTTTCGCTGTCGCTCGAAGTTGCAGGGTATCCGCATAGAGATTCTACCGCGGAAGCGACGCTAAAATCTCTCGAATCCCGCGCGGTTGCCGCAAAAGAGGGGCAAACTGTTTTGATAGGGGATTCGTTGTTCGCCAACTGGAAAACAGCCGATGCAGATATGAATGCTTTCGGCAAGACGTTTAATTTCGGCGTCGGTGGTTTTTGCGCTTCCGACCTCGTGAATATAGTGCTTGAAAGGCTTGTTTTGCCCGTATATCCCTCAAAAGTTATCGTTCACTGCGGGGTAAACGATATTTTTCAGGGAGGGATTTCGCTTGAAACGTATATTGAACAGATAAAAGGTTTAATAGATAAAATACAATGGTATTTACCTTCCTGCAACGTTTACTTCGTTTCGATAGTAAGGCCTACGGATTTCGCACCCACCGTTACAGGCATAAAAGGAAAAGAAGCCGACGACAGAAGGAGTGCAATAGACGAAGCAAACCGCATAATGAAAGAATACTGCGCGGATACGGGAAAAGCTTTCTACGTAGATGCGGAAGGCGCGTATCTTAACGCTGCGGGAAGAAGCGACGAAAAGAAGTTCTATCACGACGGAATTCACCTTCTCGCCGAAGTATATCCCGAGTGGGGGATGCTTATAGCAAAAGGAACAGAGTAAAACAAAAAGCCCTGCGGTGGGCTTTTTTTGTGCGTTAAAAAGGGAGTGCGCGGGTTTTTTACGGATAGGGAATGGAATCCATAGCGAAAAATAATCAGCTCTGCGCGGGATAGCGTAAAATGGGTTTTGCGTCTATTTCTATAAGGTTGCTTATTCTTATATTGTTGATAAGCTGAAGGGCTACTTCTATGGCAACTTTTCCGAGGGCGAAGTAATCTTGTTCTATAGTGGGGCTTCCGGAGAGAATGTCGAAATCCAGATTGTCGAACCCGGTCACTATTAGGTCTTTTGGTATTTCGCCAAAACGGTTTTTAAACCTATATATTAAGTTTAAGGCGTCGTTATCGTTCGCGCAGCAGATGACCTCGGGCTTGTCGGTCAGTTTTAGGTATTTATCTATTATATAATCGTTGTAGTCAATCAAAAAGTCAAGCCTTTGCTTGGAAGTCTTTTTGTAGTACTTTTTGAACAAATCCGAATTGCCGAGTATATATTCGCCTTTAATGGGAATGTTGTTTTCGAGCAAAGCCGTTATATATCCGTTAAACCGATTTTGTTCGGGCAGGCTTTGTTCGGGTAGAATGGTCGTGGCTATTTTCGTATATCCCTCGTCAATAATTTTGCTGAGTAAGTCTTTCATCGCTTTAAAATTATTTGTCGTTACAAGAATATTGTTAAATCCCTGCGGTCTTCTGTCAAGAAAAACGACGGGGATTTTTTTTATTACGAAAATAGATAATATATCTATATTATTCATTCCGGAACAAGGCCAGATAATTATCGCGTCAAGATTGTAATTTAGCAGATTTACAAGGATTTTCCTTTCTTTTTCCTGTTTGTTGTCGGTGTTGTAGAAAGGGCAAACGCATTTGTTGTTATCCGCAACCTTTTTAATGCCGTCAAGTATAAGCGTGTTCCTGTTTTTCTCTTGCGGCAGCGTTCCCACAAGGGGGATTAAAAGATGAGCTTTTTTCTCTTTTAAATTCCTCGCGCTTACGAAAGTGCCGTTTTTTGTGTTTGAATATATTACTTTGTTTTTTTTCAGCTCGGAAAGAGCCTTTCTCACAGTTACCCTGCTGACCGAAAATTGTTTCATTATTTCCGCTTCCGAAGGCAGCCTGTCATCGGCTTTGTATATTCCTAAATTTATTTTTTGGAGTAAATCGTTCTGAATTACTTCGTACAGCTTTTTCTTCATAACCTTTTCCTTTCACAACATATTGCTCTTATAATTTTACTCTATCACAAACGCCATATAAAAGCAAGCAATAGAGATTTGTTTTCATTTTTTTCGTAAAAAAATTACTCAAAAAATACAAATAGGCAAAGAGTGGTTTTTTTAGCTTTTTATTTTTTATATGCCCCTTGAAAAATATTTTTTTTGCGGGTATAATGGCTTTGCGTTCGGAATTCCGGACGACGTTAAATGAAAACAATTCAGGAGAAAAGAATGAAAACGTTAAAAAATTCGACCGTCTTGCCGATTATTTTAGTGGTTATTTTGTCGTTTTTACTTGCGGCGTACGCTTGTTCGCCGAGCACGGGCGGCTCGGAAGAATCGAGCGGGGAAGCGGAATCCTCCGCCACGGTTTCCGATACGGGTGAAACTTCGGGAGGGGCGTCCTCGGAAGAGAGAGATCCGATAACAAAGGGCGGAAGCATTGTTGTTATAGGCGACTCTCTGCTTGACTTTTGGGAGAACGGCGAAGCGTTTTTGGGAGAGTTTTACAATACCGCTTCGAACAAGGCGATATTGGCCACTCACGTTTACGACTGGCTTGCGGACGACAGAAACTATCCGAAAATTCTTGAGGATAATCCCGACGAGGTTATGCTCGGTATAGGAATAAACGACATAAAAGCGGGGAATAAAGTTGCGGATGGCACAAAATACTTAAAGCAGCTTATAGAAAAGCTTCTTGCCGAAAAGCCGACGCTTGTTATTCACTTAGTATCGGTAAACAAAAACCCCGCATCCAACTTCTATAAAGCAAAAATAGAGGAATGGAACGCTATTATGCGCGAGTACTGCGAAGAAAGAACTAATCTGTATTTTATAGATAACCAGGACGCGTTTTTAAACGAGGACGGCAGCTATAATACCGATTGTTTTATAGAAGACAAGCTTCATTTTTCGGCTACGGGATATTCCGTATACGAAAGATTGCTGGATAACTATTATTACGATTACAGAAAGTCTGTCGGATAGAGCGGCATGGAAACCCTATAACCGATTGAATAAATAATATGGAGGAAAAATAATGAAAAAGACTCAGAAACTTTTAGCTGTACTGCTCGGCGTGTGCTTTGCGGTATGTATGGGGTTAGGTATTATTTCGGTAAGCGCCGAAGGAACTCAGCCCGAGAAAGTGGAAAATTACACGATAGCCGAAGAAACGTTTGACCTTACCGGCGGCAAGGCAGACTGGATTTTTGCCGTTTATCAGAAAGAGTATACCGCGGCGCCCCATTCGATAGGAGACTACGCGGGAGTAAGGCTTACTTTCTCCGGAAGCAAAACTTCCATGATAAACCAGTTTTTATTCCAGCTCGGTCCGGATGGGCAGTGTGTAAAGGTAAACAGATGGTCGCTTACGCCTGCGGACGGGAAATCGGTATTTTATTACCCGGTAAGCGAATTAGACGTTAATAATGCAGACGTAGCTACTTTTAAACCCGATAAGGTAACTTGTTTGTTGCAGACTACCAACGGAACCGCGGACGATTTCTGCAGGGTTACGTTAAAAGTGGAGCTCCTTGCGAGAGAGCCGGTAGAAGACAGGGTGATTGCAGATAAGACGTCCGTTACGATAGCGAGCGGTTCAGCCCCCGCACTTGCAATCAGTGGTTGGGACGAACAGGTCGGCGGCGTAAACAAG
>JALEKY010000014.1 GCA_022768945.1 Christensenellaceae bacterium
CTTTGTGGAAATCTTCGTGCCGAATACACCCTCTGCCTTGAGAACAGCGAGAACGTTGTCTACTTCGTTGCCGATCGTTCCGACCTTGATGTCTTTCGTCTTGAAGTTCGCAAGCGTTGCGTCATCCGCGAAGATTTCAGCGAATGCGTTCTTTATTGCGGTTTCCGTTTCGGACTTAATATTTACGAATTCTTTCGTTATGTTAAGTACGGTTGCTACGGTGTCGTTTACCTTGATGTTAGCAAGTTTAACGTCTTTAACCAAAGTGTCCGCGCCGAGTAAGGTTTCAACGTGACCGACTACGGAAACTACGGTATCACCGACTTTTGTACCGAGTACGCCTTCTGCTTCGAGAACGACAACGACGTTACGAACTTCGTTGCCTATCAAACCGACGGTTACCGGGTTAAGTTTGAAGTCCGCAAGAGTTGCGGTTTCGTCAAATATTTCGGTAAACGCTTGTTTTACGGTAGACTTCGTAACGGGATTGATGTTGACGAATTCACCCGTAATACCGAGGACAGCGTCGACGGTGTCGTTTACCTTGATGTTAGCAAGTTTTATCTCGTTGACCTTAGTACTTCTTCCGAGTAAAGTTTCGACGTAACCGAGGACTGCGCTAACCTTATTATTTATATTAGAACCGAGCACCTTCTCGCCTTCGAGAATATTGAGAACGGCTTTGATTTCGTCGGAAATGAAACCGACCGTGAAATCTGATAATTTGAAGTTGACAAACGTTGCGTCGTCAGCGAATATGCCGATAACGATGTCCGTAACTTGATTTATGATATCTTTCTGAGCGGTGAGTTCCATAACGAGAACTTCTTTCACCGCGGAAATAACCGATTTAATCTGAACTTTGCCGGCTTCGGCAATTTCCGTAAGTTGTACGTCGCCAAGGGACATTCCGTCATACTTGCCGCCGACGATAAACATACTGTCTACCGAGTCGAGTGCTTTATATATTGTCGCGGTATGTTCGCCTATTGCTCCGAGATAATCTCTCGCTTCGTCGGTGTCGAACGCCTGAATAGCCGCTTTAATGCCGTTGGTTACATCCGAAACGGTCTTGTATTCCGCAAACCGAACGTTGCCTATCGTCGCTTCGGGCTTGAACGCTTCCTTGATAACGGTTGCTATGGCGTCGTTCAGAGAAGCGGAACCTATTCCGATATATTTGAGAGATTCGTTGAGCTGGTCTATTACGTCGTAAATCTTAAGCGCAAGCGTTGCGTCTTTTAATCCGTCGAGCGTCGTTTCGCCGTAAAGCGCGCCTATAAGACCGCCGTACGTATCGCCGTCTTTTGCGATTATCGCTTTGCCTATACGACCGGTGTCATAGAATATATCGACAAGTTCGCGCGCGAGCAATACCGTTTCAGCGAATACCGCCTGTTTGTTGAACGAAACGGAAGGAATATTTCCGACGAGCAATTCGTCGCAAACGTCGGCTGCTTTTTCGAGCGCCGAAACGATCTGAGCCTTCATTCCGACAGAGTCGGGTATCGCGAGTTCCGCAACGTCGGAAAGAACGCGCACAACAGCGCCTACGGTGAATTTAAGGAGATTTTCGTCACCGAGGCGCGCGCCGTCTTCGAACAAGTCGCGGATAATGTTAATGTAGCCTTCCTGCGAGCCGTCTTTTACGAAAAGTTTTACTATCGTTTCGACGGTATCGATAACGTCGGAAACAAGAATGTTCTTGTAGTCGAACTTGGAAATCGTGGAAATAGTATAATCGGCAACGTACTTCTTTAAGTCGTTGATAATAGCGGTCGCTTCGTGGTCGTCGGACAAAATACCGGACTTAGAGAGAACGTTCTGAACGGAAGTAACGTAACCGGCGAGAGTAATCTCGTCGAGAACGCGGGTTTTGATGCCTTCTATATCGTAAATTTTTTCTTCGCCTATAAGTTCGGCGCTGCCGATTTCGTCGAGAGCGTTGTCCAAAGCGTCGATTTTCACGTCGAACGCGTGGAGAATGTTCTTAATCGCAAGCATCGCGTCGCTTACGGTAATATCTCCGAATACTACGGAAATTTCTTCTTTTTCTCCCGGTACGAACGCTTTGATTATGTCCGCAATCGGAGTATCGAGCAATTTTGCCACGCCGGGCAGTTCGCTTACGGCATCTGCTATTTTATCGTACGCGTCTGCGGAGATAACGGAAACGACGTCGTTAACGGTTATATCGGAAAGGAGATAATCTAAAACTTCGACTACATCGGGAGTGAATACTCTGTTGCCGTTTTCGTCGACGGTGATAAAGGTTTTTTCCAGCTCGCGGAGACTGAGCGAAAGAAGTTTATCGAAAAGCGCGGGCGCCGCAGTTCCGTCGGAAGCAATCCAATGTCCTTCGGAGTTCTTCGTGTAGGAAAGGAACGTCCCGAGTTCGGTCGTGCCAAGCGTGCCGCTCATTATTTCATCGAGAAGAGGAATTACGTCGGACGACGCTATCATCGCGTCGATTCCGCGAACGAGTCCGGAAAGCGATATATCCATAACGCCCGCAAGTACCGCGTCGGTCCCGACGGGAGCCTTGCCGTTCTTGTCAACCCATTCGCCGTTTTCGTTTTTGGTTATGTTCGCAAAGGAGTACAGGAAGTCGCCCACCGTTTTTCCGTCGAGGTATTCGGCTATTTTTTCAAGGGTGAATTCTCCGTCGGTGAACAGTCTTACGGTGTCCATAATGCCGAGGTCGAAAGTACCCGAAAGAGCCGCGAGCGCGCCGCTCAAAGCGTTGCCGTTCGCGTCAACCCATTCGCCTTTTTCGTTTTTGCGTATACCGAGAATCGTTTCAAATATACTTCCGACGGTGACGTTGTTGAGAGCGTTTTTATCGCTTTCTCCGAGAATGAAGTCGAGAACGTCCTGCGCGCTCATTCCCTCTCCGCTGCCGTCCGCCGAAGCGAGCGCGACGATTATGTCGCCAACGTTGAGAGTCGCGAGATCGCGCAATACGCCCGTAACCTCTTTGCCGTCTTTATCGGTTACTACGCCGGTAACGGAGTCTACCGTATAGCCCATAACGGAAGCGACCGTCATGTTCGTAAAGATACGCAAAGGCTCGAACTTATAGTTGCCGGGGTGACCGGTGACGAGATCGCGTACGGTCTTACCGCCGAACGCCGATCTGAGGTCTATCGGGAGTTCGGTCCCCTCGGGAATGAACGACGAGAAGAACGCGCCGATTTCGATACTGCCTATGTAAGCAAGACCGCCGTTCATTATCTCGTCGAGAATGTCTTCTTCGTATCCGTCGGAGAACGCCCTTATGAGAGAAGCGACTTCGACGTTGCCTATGTAAGAAGCGACCTCTTTAATTCCCTCGTTGGGAATGGAGTCGGCTATTTCCTGTTTGAGCACATAATTCGAAGCTATTCTGCCGTTCGAATTGTCTTCGAAGAGGAAGCCCGCAACATCGCCCAATTTAAGCGTGCCGAGAACGTCTACGAGTTTCTGGTCGAGTTCGCCCTCTTTCACCAAATCGAGCACCGAACTTCTGCCGAGGCGTTCGATCGCTTTTTCCGAGAACATCCCGGGTATCTGCGACTCTATAGCGGAAGTCAGAACTTTCAGGTTGATGCTGCCGAGAAGAACGTCCGTATCACCCGTAAACAAAGCGAGGAACTGAATGTTCTTATACTCGGGATTGAGGTTTTTGCCGAAATCACCGAACGCTTCCGCAAGATCCAAGCCGTACTTTTCTTCGATCTCACCGAGCGTGTAGCTATTCGGATCCGACATGTATTGCTGCAGATCGGCAACGAAGTCTTCGATGGTCATTTTGTCGATTACCGGCGAAACGACCGTATCGTCCGTTACCTTGTCGATCGACAGGTTTTTGTAAGCCCAATAAGCGCCTACGCCGACACCGCCCACAATGGTGACGAAGGACATGACGAATCCTAACAAAAACGCTAAAATTCTTCTGAAAAATGCACCCATACTGTTATCTCCTTAAACAGTTGTAATCCCCTCAGATCTTACGGCTCGGGAGTACGTATCCGCACCATAAAATATTTTTGGTGAGATTATTATATTATTTAATAATAGCGATGTCAAGGGCTTATTTTGTTTGAAAGAATTATTTCTTGTACTTTTCACATAACACCGCGTTTTTCGGGCTTTTTTATCACATTTCGGTAATTTTTTAAGGCTCTCGGGCACGCTTTTTCGGGGCGCTGCGGCTACTTGTTAAAAAACACCCTGCTACATTCTTTCCGAAGCTCCGAAGCCGGAGAGTCGGCGGCGGCAGCGCGATGGGGAGGAAGCGTGAAACAATAAATATCCGAACAATGCGGCAAAACAGTTGCTCTCGAAGTAAAAAAGTGCTATAATGTGCTAGAATGCCAATTTGCGGCGACACTACACTTTAAGGACGATAAGGATGATAGATTTCATCATTTGCGAAAAGGCGGGAAAAGGAAAAGCCCTTAAAACGCGCAAAAAGCTCGAAAAACGACTGAACGAACTTAACGTCGGATATAAATTTCACGTCACTCAGGCACCCGGCCACGCAAAAAAAATAGCCGAAGAACTTTGCGAAAAAGGTTCGGAAATCATCGTTGCCGTAGGCGGCGACGGGACGATTCACGAGGTTCTCAACGGTCTTACCGCTCTCGACAAAATTAAATTCGGGATTATCCCCGCGGGCACCGGCAACGACTTTGCCGCCGCGGCGAACATCCCGCTCAATCCGCTCGAAGCCCTCGATCTTATTTTAAACGGGGAGGCAAAGCCGACCGACTTTTTCAACTGCGGCGATAAACGCGGAATGAACATCGCGGGCGCCGGCATAGACGTGGATATTTTAAAACAATTCGCAAAAGCAAAGGTAATAAAAGGAAAATTCCAATATCTGCTTTCCCTTATACACTGCCTTATACACTATAAACCCTATCGGCTCGAACTGACGTACGAAAACGGCGAAAAAGTCACGAAACAGGCTTTTATTGCCTGCGCGTGCAACGGAAAACGCTTCGGCGGCGGAATACGTATTTCCCCGAACTCCTGCCCTTGGGACGGCAAACTCGAGCTCGTCGTAATAAACGATATGAAGAAAATAAAAATTATCGGCGCGTTTATCAAACTGATGAAAGGAACGGTGGGGACCCTCCCTCAGTGCGAGCTTTCTCATATAGAAAAAATAACCATAGACGGCAAACGTTCGATACAGATAGACGGAGAGATTTACGACTTCGACGGTTGCGAAATGTCGATAGTTTCAAACAAACTGATGCTGTATAGATAACAAACAAACTGTTTTAAGGTCCGCGCGGAAACGTCCGCACGGGCTTTTTATTTACAAAAAACGCGAATAATATGAGAAAAAGGGCACATTCTATTACCAAGCGCATATAAATCGGCTTCGAATTCTCGAGTAATCCGCGGTAATCGCTACGAAGCCTTTCGGCAAAAAAGCCGCTAAAGCGCGACACGGAGGAAAAAATGGAAAAAAGTTTTTGTTTGGGGCTCGCGCTCGGTTGTTGCGCGGGATTGCTTCTCGCCGTAAATTCCTACGCCGTTCGTAAATTCGTTTGCGAAAAACAACAGACGGTAAAAGACGGCATAGAAAAAATGGCGGAGCAACGGAAAAATCAACAAGACAAAACCGAAGAATAACCTTTTATTGTCCGTTGAAAAACAGAGGGCGAAACAAACCGACGTCGCAAAAAACATACCTGAAACGGGTACGGCGACAATCCCTCGGTTTATTCTGCCCCCGGGCGGCTTCTAAAGAAAGGACGGGAAGACGTTCTCGCCTCTCTTTTCGAGTCGTTTTACATACAAAAATCGCCGCGGTAAAAGCAAAAAGAACGGAGAAGTTACGTCTTCTCGCATAGCGGCAAAATACGATAAAAAAAGAAAAAGTACCCGCTTTCGCGCGAAAAAGGGCACTTTTTTCTATTTAATCATTACTCGTAACAATTATTGTTCATTTTCGGAATAATCTCCGGCGCGCACGCTTGTTTTTCGTTTTCTCTTTCGGCAAGCGCGACTATATCGGACAGCCTGTCGAGATCGTCCCGGGTAAAATAATCTATGTAAATTCTGCCTCTGTCGTCGTTTCCGACGGCAGAAACCTTCGTTCCGAAAGTCCTCTGCATCCTCGAAATCAAATCTCTCAATTCCACGCTTTGCTTCATAAGCGCGATTTTTTTCTTCTTTTTTACTTTTTCGGGCGGGTGGAAATAATCGTGCACGCGTTTTTCTGTTTCGCGCACCGAAAGCCCGCCGTTCACAACCGCCATAGCCGTAGTGAACTGAATTGAATCCGGCAGCGAAATAAGCGCGCGGGCATGCCCTGCCGACAGCCTTCCGTCCGACACAAGCTTGATAACCTCGGGCGTAAGCTGCAAAAGACGTAGGGTATTCGCTACGGTCGAACGGCTTTTCCCGAGCCTTTCGGCAAGCGTTTCCTGCGTCATATCGTAGTCTTCCATCAGCCTTTTCATCGCGAAAGCCGCTTCCACGGGATTCAGGTCCTCTCGTTGAAGGTTCTCTATAAGCGATACTTCCTTGACTTTTTTTGCGCCGAACCTCTTTACGATCGCGGGGATAGTTTTTTTGCCCGCAAGGCGCGAAGCCCTCCATCTCCTCTCGCCTGCGATAATTTTGTATTTACCGTCCGCCGAAGCGTTTACGACTATCGGCATAATTACGCCGTGCTCGCCTATCGACGCCGCGAGATCACCGAGCGCAGCCTCGTCGAAAACCTTTCTCGGCTGTTCGGGATCGGGATAAACGTCGTCTATGTCAAGCTCTAAAACCTCGCCGGCTTTTTTGCCGCCGCCCTCGCCGTTTTTGCCCGAACCGTTTTCCGTATAGCCTTCGAACGAAAGAGTTTCACCCGCTTCTCCGCCGTTTTCGGCACCCGTCCGCTCTTCGAGTATGTCTAAATATTCAAGGAAGCCCTCGTCCTTCTTTTTACTGCCCGTACTCATTTTTTACACTCCGATTTTTAATAGCTTTCCAATAAAAAGTCGCCTGTTTCGCGCATAAATCCGCCGTTTTATCTTTTTCGGCTCACAGGCAACCAAAAAAACGTTCTTACAAGCAAAACACGCCTTTATCGCGCGTAATCCGCCCTTTTTCAGGGAAAAAGCACGACGCGCATAAAGTTTAACGCTTTGGACGCTTTCGCCCTTTCTACAGTAAAATACCGCGGCAGAAAACGCTGCACGAGCGCCAAGCCGCGGCATTGATATTCGTTGATTACTTATTCTCGGTCGTTTGTTCGGGCTGTTTGCCTTCCTGCGCCTCGAATTCTTTTTCGAGTTGGTTCTTGTGCCCGCCGTTCTTGTCTACTTCGTCCATATAAGCTTCGATGTCCTGAACGGATTTGCCCTGAACCAACATTTCGATTTCTTCGTTGTAGATTGTTTCGCGCTCCACGAGAAGTCTTGCCATGCTGTGGAGAATACCCACGTTTTCGGAAAGGATCTTCGTACCGCGGTCTTTCTGTTCTTTTACGATGCGCTCGATTTCGTCGTCGATTACCTTAGCCGTTTCGTCGCTGTAGCTCATGTGCGCGCCCATATCTCTGCCGATGAACACTTCGCCGTCGCCGCCGTAAAGGACGGTGCCGAGACGTTCGCTCATACCGAGGCGGGTTACCATAACGCGCGCTACGTCCGTAATCATCTTTATGTCGCCGGAAGCACCGCTCGAAACGTCCTCAATGATAAGCTCTTCGGCAATTCTTCCGCCGAGCCCCATACAGATACGGTCGAGAAGTCTGTTTTTCGTCTGGAATTCGTCGTCGGTCGCAGGTCTTGTCATCGTATATCCGCCCGCGTCTCCGCGAGGAATAATCGTAACTTCGTGAACGGGATCGCAGTTGGGGAGCAACCTTGCGAGAAGCGCGTGCCCCGCTTCGTGATACGCCGTAATTCTCTTATCCTTTTCGGTAACGAGTCTGCTCTTCTTCGCAGGTCCCATTAGTACCTTATTGAATCCTTCGTAAATGTCTTTGTTTGTAATGAGTTTTCTGCCTTCGCGCGCGGCGAGTATAGCCGCTTCGTTAAGCAGGTTCGCAAGATCCGCGCCCGAGAAACCGCTCGTAAGTCTCGCTACGTTTCTGAAGTTTACGCTCGAGTCCATCGGTTTGTTACGCGCGTGCACCTTTAATATAGCCTCTCTGCCGCGAACGTCCGGCATATGAACGTGTATCTGACGGTCGAATCTTCCCGGACGGAGAAGAGCCGGATCGAGAACGTCCGCTCTGTTGGTAGCGGCGATGACTATAACGCCTTCGTTGGCTTCGAAACCGTCCATCTGAACGAGCAACTGGTTGAGCGTTTGTTCTCTCTCGTCGTTTCCGCCGCCAAGCCCCGTGCCTCTCTGACGACCGACCGCGTCGATTTCGTCGATAAACACTATGCACGGCATATTCTTTTTAGCCGTATTGAAAAGGTCTCTTACTCTCGAAGCGCCCACGCCCACGAACATTTCCACGAAATCCGAACCGGAAATGGAGAAGAACGGAACGCCTGCTTCGCCCGCGATTGCCTTTGCGAACAAAGTTTTACCCGTACCGGGGTTACCCACGAGCAAAACGCCCTTGGGGATTCTCGCGCCGAGGTCGGAAAACTTTTTGGGGTTCTTGAGGAATTCCACTATTTCCTTGAGTTCTTCCTTTTCCTCTTCCGCGCCGGCAACATCGTTAAATCTTATTTTTATGTTGGTTTGCGGTTTAGCCGTGGTCTTGCCGAAATCCATCGCGCTCTTGTTGCTGCCGTTAACCGAACGCATGAGCATGAAGAATATAACAAGCCCTATCGCCATGATAAGCAGCGGCATAATATAAGAGGACCAGCCCGAACCCGCGTTCGGATCGGTATTGTCCACGTTTACGCCGTTTGCTCTCAAAATCTCGAGAAGCTCGTTGTCCATATCCGCTCTCGAAAAGTTACATGCTATTCTGTTCGTTATGGCTTTGTCCTGTATCGTAACGCGACCGTTAAGCTCGGCTTTGAGCGCGTAAACGTCGATTGTGACGGTTTTTACGTTGTTTATCTTCGTTTTATCCACCACATACTCTATTTTACCGCTTTCCGGACTCGTTTCGTCGATTTTAGTGGTTATACCGCAAAGCTCGAAAAACTCCGTCGTGGTAACTTTCGTATATCCGAAAACCATGCTGTTCAGCAAAGAATACCCGAGAAAAAGCAATACGAGCACGGATATAATCGCGATAATTGTTTTCGTTGTCTTTTTCATTAAATCCTCCCGATAAAGGTAGTTGCAAGCCGTTTCTTGACCGAAACGCGCCCGCGCGCAACGATTTTCATTATTATTTTAAGCTATTTTTGCTAAATTTATCTTAAAATTTACGGCAAAACAGCCTATACTTCATTTAATCTTATCATATTTTTTTTATAAATACAACTTTTTAAACGATAAATTTCGCAAGTAATGTTTCTTAAAAATAGCACTCCTTTATTTATCCGCTTCGCTCATAGCTCAGGGAAGTATCTCGTAAAGGGAGTCAGCCTCGTCTTTTCTTACCGTTTCTTTAAGCTCTTTGATTCTGAATTTCACCGAGCCGCCGCCGAAACGAACTTCGACCTCGTCTCCGACTTTAAGCGAATACGACGGCTTTACGTCCTTTCCGTTTACGGAAACCCTGCCGCCCGCGCACGCCTCGTTCGCCACCGACCTGCGCTTTAAAATTCTCGATACCTTTAAAAATTTATCTATTCTCATATTCTTTCTCCTTTCGCCGCGCCAAAAGAAAACGTCCTATCGCCTTCAAAACACATTTTTCGATTATTAGCGGGGCTAAAAATCAAAAAAAATTATTTATTTGCGTTTTTCGGGATAAAATCGTTTGACATATTGACGACAATGTTTTATTATTGTAGAATGCTATAATTCCGTAATAGTGCCTTTTTGCCCCCTTTTAAAAATAAAAAGCGGTAAACGGGCGCGAAAATAACGGGATAAACGCCAAACTATTATATATTGTGTTTCACGTTTTCGATTATACACTATTTTGTGCTATAAAGTAAATCGTTTGAACAGAATTTTTTAAAGGAGTGTGTTTGATGACACGAGAATTACCTATCGTCAAATTCGGTAATACCGAGAGAAGAACCTTCTCCAGAATCAAAGAAGTTCAGCCTATTCCTTATCTTATAGAAGTACAGAGGGATTCGTATAACGACTTCATCGCGGAGGGGATTTCCGAAGTATTCGAAGACTTTTCTCCTATAACCGACTTTTCCGACCACTTCGAGCTTTATTTTCTCGATCACAGCTTTTCGGACAAGACAAAGTACACCGAAAAAGAATGCAGAGAAAGGGACGCAACCTACGCTTTGCCTTTACGCGTAAGGGTAAGACTTGTAAACAAGGTTAAGGACGAGGTCGTCGATTCCGACGTGTTCATGGGCGAACTTCCGCTTATGACCGAGAACGGTTCGTTTATTATCAACGGCGCGGAAAGAGTAGTCGTTTCTCAGCTCGTAAGAAGCCCGGGCGTCTACAACGGTTTTTCGGTAGACAAGACCGGCCGCGAAATTTACACCACCACCGTTATACCTAACCGCGGCGCATGGCTCGAGTTCGAACAGGACGCACAGGACGTTCTCTGGGTACACGTGGACAGAACGCGTAAACTCACCGCAACCGTGCTTTTGAGAGCGCTCGGCTTCGGTTCCGACAACGCGCTCAAAGAGCTTTTCGGCGACAACCAGATGATAGCAAACACTATCGAAAAAGACACCGCGAAATCCGAAAGCGACGGTCTTATCGAGTTGTACAGACGTTTACGCCCCGGCGAAGTTCCCACCGAAGAAGCGGTAAGACAGCATCTTAAAAATCTGTTCTTCGATCCCCGTCGTTACGACCTTGCAAAGGTAGGTCGTTACAAGTTCAACAAACGCCTTAA
The DNA here is from genome assembly GCA_022768945.1 of Christensenellaceae bacterium. Classification (GTDB taxonomy): domain Bacteria; phylum Bacillota; class Clostridia; order Christensenellales; family Borkfalkiaceae; genus RGIG3732. The sequence goes on from JALEKY010000014.1 coordinate 10,901, forward strand.
CCTTGCCGTTCGTATCGCGGGGCTCACCCTTTACGAAGACGTTATAAGCGAAGACGGCGAAATTCTCGCTACCGCGGGCGAAAAGATTTCCGAGGAAAAAGCAAAGGAAATAATGAACGCCGGCGTAAACGAAGTATACGTTCGCACTTCGGAAGGCAAAAAGCACAAGATGATAGCGAACAACACCGTGGATTTCCGCGTGGTAACAGGCCTCAATCCGCGCGTTTTCGGCTTGCTCGAAAAAGTTCACTATCCTTCGCTTAAATTCTCCAAAACCGTTTACGAAGCTACGAAAACTTCCACCGTCGAAGAAGTTGCGGATCGTTATATTAACGAAATCAACGATTTATTCTACGTGGAAGAAAAAGAAATTCCCGAAGGCGAGGAAAAGCCGGAAGACAGAAAGAACGAGCTTAAACGCAAAGAGCTTCGTCTTAAATTCGTGGCTGCCTGCAAGGAATTCTACGAAATCATAGAAAAGGGCGATTACGGCGACAAGCTCGACGCAGAGCATAAAAAGACCATAAAACCCCTTACCGATAAATTAAACCATAAACACATCACCGTAGACGATATCGTTGCGGCTATTTCCAACGACCTCGATTTGAGGGTGGGCATCGGCACCTGCGACAATATCGACCACCTCGGCAACCGCCGCGTAAGAAGCGTGGGCGAACTTCTTCAGAACCAGTTCAGAATAGGTATCGCTCGTCTCGAAAGAGTTATCAAAGAAAGAATGGGCACTCAGAATCCCGAAGAAGTAACTCCTTCGTCGCTCATAAACGTTCGCCCCGTAAGTTCGGCAATCAGAGAGTTCTTCGGTTCTTCTCAGTTGTCGCAGTTTATGGACCAGACGAACCCCATCGCGGAACTTACCCACAAGCGTAAGCTTTCGGCGCTCGGTCCCGGCGGTCTTAACCGCGACAGAGCGACTTTCGAAGTCCGCGACGTTCACCACTCCCACTACGGCAGAATGTGCCCGATAGAAACGCCCGAAGGCGCGAACATCGGTCTTATCACTTCTCTTTCCACTTTCGCGAAAGTCAACGAATTCGGCTTTATCGAATCCGCTTACAGACGCGTAGACAAAAAGACCGGCAGAGTAACCGATATAGTCGATTACCTCACCGCAGACGAAGAAGACAAATACACCGTGGCTCAGGCAAACGAACCGCTCGACGAAAACGGATACTTTATCCACGAGCGCGTAGGTTGCCGCGACCAGGATAAAATTCTTGAAAAACCGCGCGACGAAATCGACTATATGGACGTATCGCCAAAACAGCTCGTTTCGGTAGCTACCGCGCTTATTCCGTTCCTTGAAAACGACGATACCAACCGTGCGCTCATGGGCTCGAACATGCAACGTCAGGCAGTTCCGCTGTTAAAGCCGGAAGCTCCTATCGTAGCTACGGGCGTAGAGGCTAAAATCGCTTACGACTCCGGCGTTATGATTATCGCGGAGGAAGACGGCGTGGTTAAATCGGTAAGCGGCGCGGAAATCGTAATCGAAGAGAAGGGCGGGAAACTCCACACCTACACTCTCAAGAAATTCGAACGTTCCAACCAGGGCACCTGCCTCAATCAGCATCCGATAGTAAACACGGGCGACGTTATTACGAAAGGTCAGATCATCGCGGACGGTCCCGCTACGCAGAACGGCGAGCTCGCGCTCGGCAGAAACATCACCATCGGCTTCATGTCGTGGGAAGGTTATAACTACGAGGACGCTATCCTCCTTTCCGAAAAACTCGTAAGAGAGGACGTATTCACCTCTATCCATATAGAAGAATTCGAAACCGAGTCCCGCGATACGAAACTCGGCAGCGAAGAAATCACGAGAGATATTCCGAACGTCGGAGAGGACGCACTTAAAGACCTCGGAGAAGACGGTATTATCCGTATCGGCGCGGAAGTAAGAAGCGGCGATATTCTCGTTGGTAAGGTTACGCCTAAGGGCGAAGCCGAACTCACCCCCGAAGAAAGACTTTTACGCGCTATTTTCGGTGAAAAAGCAAGAGAAGTAAGAGATACTTCACTCCGCGTTCCCCACGGCGAAGGCGGTATAATCGTCGATATAAAAATCTTCACGCGTGAAAATAAGGACGAGCTTCCCCCGGGAGTAAACAAACTCGTAAGAGTATATATCGCGCAGAAGAGAAAGATTTCCGTAGGCGACAAGATGGCGGGACGTCACGGTAACAAGGGCGTTATTTCGCGTATTCTTCCCGAAGCGGATATGCCGTTCATGGCGGACGGTACTCCCCTCGAAATCGTACTTAACCCCCTCGGCGTTCCTTCGCGTATGAACATCGGTCAGGTCCTCGAAGTACACCTCGGCTTGGTATGCAAACAGCTCGGCTGGAAGATCGCTACCCCGGTATTCGACGGCGCAACCGAAAAAGACATACGAGAACTCTTACAGGAAAACAATATAGTAAATCCCGACGGCGAAGTAGACGGCAAGATTCAGCTTTACGACGGACGTACCGGCGAACCCTTCGAAAACAGGGTAACCGTAGGTCAGATGTACATGATTAAGCTCCACCACCTCGTCGACGATAAGATTCACGCTCGTTCGACAGGTCCTTACTCCCTCGTTACGCAGCAGCCTTTGGGCGGTAAAGCTCAATTCGGCGGACAGCGTTTCGGTGAAATGGAAGTTTGGGCACTCGAAGCGTACGGCGCGGCTCACATTCTTCAGGAAATTCTTACCGTTAAGTCAGACGACGTCATCGGTCGTGTAAAGACTTACGAATCCATAGTAAAGGGCAACAACATAAGCGAACCGGGTATCCCCGAATCGTTCAAAGTACTTCTCAAAGAACTACAGGCTCTCGCCCTCGATATGAAGGTTCTCACCGAGAATCACGAAGAACTCAAACTTAAAGACCTCATCGACGACGATACGGACATCCGCACCGCGCCGAGAGAAAAACTCGACTACGAGGAAATCGAAATCACGGACAAACCCAAGACGGAAAAACCCGCGGAAGACGATACCGACGTGGACGATTCTATCTTCGAGGACGACAACGACGAAATCGACGATACCATATTCGACGAGGACGAAGTATTCAACGGATTTGACGACGAATACGGCGACGCGGACGATTTCGACTTCGACGAAGATAATTAAGGGAGGTAATCATTATAAATGTTTGAACTCAACAATTTCGATTCCATACAGATCGGCGTAGCTTCTCCCGAAAAAATCAGAGAGTGGTCTTACGGCGAGGTTACCAAACCGGAAACCATCAATTACAGAACGCAAAAACCCGAACCGAACGGTCTTTTCTGCGAAAGGATCTTCGGACCCACAAAGGACTGGGAATGCCATTGCGGTAAATATAAAAGAATAAGATACAAGGGCGTTATCTGCGATAAATGCGGCGTAGAAGTTACCCGTTCCAAAGTCCGTCGCGACAGAATGGGACACATCGAACTCGCAGCCCCCGTTTCCCACATCTGGTATTTCAGGGGCGTTCCTTCGAGAATGGGCTTGCTGCTCGATATGAGCCCCAAGCAGCTCGAACAGGTAATTTACTTCGTAAACTACGTGGTTCTCGATCCGGGCACCACCGACCTTTATTACAAACAGGTCATTACCGATAAAGAATACGCTGAGAAAATCGAGCAGTACGGCGAAGGCTCTTTCAAAGCCAATATGGGCGCGGAAGCCATCAAGGATTTGCTTATGGCTATCGACCTCGATAAAGACAGCGAGGAAATGAAGAAAATCCTCGAGGAATCAAACGCGGGACAGAAGAGAGCCAAAGCGGTTAAGAGACTCGAAATAATCGAATCGTTCAGAAAGAGCGGCAACCGCCCCGAATGGATGATACTCGACGTATTGCCGGTAATCCCCCCCGAACTCCGCCCGATGGTTCAGCTCGACGGCGGCAGATTCGCAAACAGCGACTTAAACGACCTTTACAGACGCGTTATCAACAGAAACAACCGTCTTAAACGTCTTATGGAACTCGGCGCGCCGAGCATAATTCTCCGCAACGAAAAGAGAATGCTTCAGGACGCGGTAGACGCCCTTATCGACAACGGCCGCAGAGGCAAAGCCGTAACCGGCCCCGGCAACAGGGATCTTAAATCCCTTTCCGGTCTTCTCCGCGGTAAACAAGGTCGTTTCCGTCAGAACCTTCTCGGTAAACGTGTAGACTACTCCGGTCGTTCGGTTATCGTCGTAGGTCCGGAACTCAAGCTTTATCAGTGCGGTTTGCCTAAGGAAATGGCAATCGAGCTTTTCAAGCCTTTCGTAATGAAAAAGCTCGTGGAAAACGGTACTTGCCACAATATAAAGAGCGCAAAGAGAACGGTAGAAAGAATGAAACCCGTCGTCTGGGATATTCTCGAAGACGCAATCAAAGATCACCCCGTCCTCCTCAACCGTGCTCCTACCCTTCACAGACTTTCCATTCAGGCTTTCGAGCCGGTGCTTATAGAAGGCAGAGCGATTAAGCTTCACCCGCTCGTTTGCGGACCGTTCAACGCCGACTTCGACGGCGACCAGATGTCCGTACACGTTCCTCTTTCGATAGAGGCTCAGGCGGAAGCTCGCTTCCTTATGCTTTCGTGCAACAACATTCTTAAACTTTCCGACGGTAAACCGGTTATGTCCCCGACTCAGGATATGGTCATGGGTTCGTACTACCTTACCATCGTAAGAAGAGAAGAAGGCAAAAAATACAACGAGAAAGGTATGCCGGACGAAAACGGCGAAGTTTACGTTCCCGACGCATACATCTCCCCCGACGAAGCCGTTATGGCTTATCAGACGAAGCAGCTCACCCTTCAGGACGAAATTTACGTTCGTAAGGAAGCTATCGTAGACGGCGAGAAAATCACCGGACTTATCAAGACGACGGTCGGCAGAATCATCTTCAACGATGCGATTCCGCAGGACCTCGGCTTCGTTGAAAGAAATAAACCCGAAGATTACTTAAAACTCGAAATCAACTATCTCGTAGGCAAAAAAGACCTTTCCAAGATAGTTGCGGCTTGCTTTAAGAAGGGCGGCGCGGCTTGCGCGGCTGAAGTCCTCGATAAGATAAAGGCTCTCGGTTACAAGTACTCCACTATCGGCGCGATCACCACGAGCGTATTCGACATGCACATTCCTCAGGCTAAGTACGACATCATCAAAAAAGCCGAAAAAGAAGTGCTTGCCGTACAGGAAGAATACGACTTCGGTCTTAAAACCGACTTCGAAAGATATAAAGCTACCGTCGAAATCTGGACGAGAGTTACGAGCGAAGTTTCGGAAGAACTTAAAAAAGGTCTCGATACGTTCAATCCTATATGGATGATGGCAAACTCCGGCGCGCGTGGTTCTATCGACCAGATTAAACAGCTTGCCGGAATGCGCGGTCTTATGACCAACCCGAACGGCGAAATCATCGAAATCCCCGTTAAATCGTGCTTCCGTGAAGGTCTTACCGTTTTGGAATACTTCATTTCTTCGCACGGCGGACGTAAAGGTCTTGCCGATACCGCGTTGAAGACGGCAGACTCCGGTTACCTCACGAGAAGACTCGTAGACGTTTCGCACAACGTTATAGTAAGAGAGGAAGACTGCTTCGCTTCCATCGGAGAAACTCCCAAGGGCATGATAGTAGAAGCTATTACCGGACCTAAGGGCGAAATAATAGAAAAACTCGAAGACAGACTTATCGGCAGATTTACCGTTAAGGAAGTTAAAGATCCCGCAACGGGCGAAGTCATATTCCCCGCGGATCAGATGATGCGCGAAGACGACGCGAAGAGAATCGTCGCGGCGGGCGTAGAACAGGTAGAAATCCGCAGCGTATTCACCTGCAGAAGCAAACTCGGCGTTTGCTGCAAGTGCTACGGTAAAAACATGGCTACCGGCGAACCCGTTCAGTCGGGCGAAGCAGTCGGCATCATAGCAGCTCAGTCCATAGGCGAACCGGGTACTCAGCTTACGATGAGAACCTTCCACACCGGCGGTATCGCGTCCACGGGCGATATTACCCAAGGTCTTCCGAGAGTCGAAGAACTTTTCGAAGCGAGAAAACCGAAGGGCGTCGCAACCGTCAGCGAAGTCGCGGGCGAAGTTCACCTCGAAGAAAAAGACGGTTTGAGACACGTTATAGTAAAGACGGACGACGGCGACAAGGATTACCCCATCGCGTTCAGCGCCGACCTCAAAGTATTCGAGGGCGAAACCATCGAACCCGGCAGAGTTCTCACGGGCGGCAGCGTAAATCCGCAGGATATACTTAAAACAAAGGGCGTCAAGGGCGTTCAGGACTACATTATCGACGAAGTTCAAACCGTTTACCGTTCTCAGGGCGTTGACATCAACGATAAACACGTTGAAATCATCGTTCGTCAGATGCTCAGAAAGGTAAGAATAGAAGATGCGGGCGACACCGATCTTCTCCCCGGCGAACTTGTGGATATATTCAAATTCGAAGACGAAAACATCGCGGCTCTCGAAAAGGGCGGCAGACCGGCAACCGCAAAGAGAACCCTTCTCGGTATCACGAAATCGGCTCTCGCTACGGACAGCTTCCTCTCCGCGGCTTCCTTCCAGGAAACTTCGAGAGTTCTTACCGAGGCGGCTATCAGAAACAAAATCGATCCGTTGGTCGGTCTTAAAGAAAACGTCATCATCGGTAAACTTATCCCCGCGGGTACCGGCGTGAAAGAGTATAAAAACGTAAGCCCGCAAATCAATCCGTAACAAAAACTCGTTCGGGCGGAAAATTCTCCGCCCGATAAAAATTTTTTTCCATCGCAAGGTTATTTTTTACAGCAACGGGAAAAACTATTGACTATCGGGTTTTTTTATGTTAGAATTAAATAGTTAAACGGCATTATGCGCGGTTTCGGAGGAAAATCTCCCGGAACTGTCTTTTGTCGCGTTAACGAAAACCTCTCCCCTATCGGGAAAAAATAACGCTTCTTAAAATACCGATATACGGTATTACGAGATATTTCCAATAAAGAACAAGGAGGTAAAGAACAGAATGCCTACAATTAACCAGCTCATCAAAAACGGCAGGGAAAAGGTTACCTACAAGAGTAAAGCTCCTATTTTGGAGAATTGCCCTCAGCGCAGAGGCGTATGCCTTTCGGTTACCACTACTTCTCCTAAAAAGCCTAACTCGGCTTTGAGAAAGATTGCCCGTGTCCGTCTTACGAATAAGCAGGAAGGTACCGTTTACATTCCGGGCGAAGGTCACAACCTTCAGGAGCACAGCTCCGTTTTGATCCGCGGCGGCAAAGTCAAGGATTTACCGGGCGTAAGATACCACATCATTCGCGGCACTTTGGATACTGCCGGCGTTGCAAAGCGCAGACAGGCTCGTTCCAAATACGGCGCAAAGAGACCTAAATAATTATTCGTAAAAGTTTATCACACACCCTACTTGTTCGGAAATATTCGTAATTCCATTTAAAGTAGGCAGTATGCCGCGGCCTGCGGCAGAAGGTTCGCTCGCACAAAACGCGACGCGATAGCTGTACTGAGGCTTTGAGCCTCGCAAATATCATTTTTTAAGGAGGACTTAACTATGCCAAGAAGAGGCGGCGTACCCAAAAGGGACGTTTTACCGGATCCTATATACGGCAGCAAAGTGGTAACGAAGCTCGTTAACCAGATTATGCTCGACGGCAAAAAGGGCACGGCTCAAACAATCGTTTACGACGCGTTCACCGCAATGAGCGAAAAGCTCGGCGTAGACGCAATGGAAATATTCAACCAGGCAATGGCAAACGTTATGCCTGTGCTTGAAGTAAAAGCAAGGCGCGTAGGCGGCTCCAACTATCAGGTTCCTATCGAAATCAGACCTGAAAGAAGACAGACGCTTGCGATCAGATGGATTGTTATCAACGCGAGAAAGAGAAGCGACAGACTCATGAGCACGAGACTCGCAAACGAACTCATGGACGCTTACAACGGAACCGGCGGAGCTGTCAAGAAGAAGGAAGACACCCACAGAATGGCAGAAGCAAACAAGGCGTTCGCACATTTCCGTTGGTAATCTTAAGGAGATCTTATGCCAAGACAATTTCAACTTAAAGACACCAGGAATATCGGCATAATGGCGCATATCGATGCCGGCAAGACCACTACTACCGAACGTATTCTTTTCTATACGGGCAAAACCCACAAACTCGGTGAAACGCACGAGGGTTCCGCTACGATGGACTGGATGGTGCAGGAACAGGAGCGCGGTATTACCATTACATCGGCAGCGACCACATGTCAATGGAAAGGTTGCAGAATCAACATCATCGATACCCCGGGACACGTTGACTTTACCGTGGAAGTCGAAAGATCTCTGCGCGTTCTCGACGGTACGGTTGCTACGTTCTGCGCAAAGGGCGGCGTTGAACCCCAGAGCGAAACGGTTTGGCGTCAGGCGGACAAGTACAAAGTTCCGCGTATAGCTTATATCAACAAAATGGATATAAACGGCGCAAACTTCTACGGCGCGGTTCAGATGATGCGCGACAGACTTAAAACCAATGCCGTTCCCATCGCATTGCCTATCGGCAAGGAAGATACCTTCAAGGGTATAATCGACCTTGTTGAATTCAAGGCGGAAATTTACAAAGACGACCTCGGGAAAGAAATCGAAATCACCGACGTTCCCGCAGATATGCTTGACGAAGCTACAGAAGCTCGTCAGGCTATTCTCGAACTTGCCGCAGAGCAGGACGACGCTTTGATGGAGAAATACTTTGAAACCGGCGAACTCACCGTTCCCGAAATCAAACAGGCTCTCCGTAAAGCTACTATCGCTATGAACTGCACTCTCGTTCTCTGCGGTTCGAGTTACAGAAACAAAGGCGTTCAGCTTCTTCTCGACTCGATAGTAGACTATCTCCCCTCTCCTCTGGACGTAGACCACATCAAGGGCGTTACTCCGGACGGAAAAGAGGAAGAAAGAAAGACTTCGGACGACGCTCCTTTCTCCGGTCTTGCTTTCAAAATTATGGCGGATCCGTTCGTAGGTAAACTTGCGTTCTTCCGTTGTTATTCCGGTAAGCTCGAAGCAGGTTCCTACGTTTACAACAGCACCAAGCAGAAGAAAGAAAGAGTCGGCAGAATTCTTCAGATGCACGCAAACCACCGTGAAGAAATCCCCGAAGTATACTCGGGCGATATATGCGCGTTGGTAGGTCTTAAAGAAACCACTACCGGCGATACCCTCTGCGATATGATGCACCCGATCATTCTCGAACAGATGGAATTCCCCGATCCCGTTATTCAGGTTGCAATCGAACCCAAGACTAAACAGGGACAAGAAAAAATGACGCTCGCTTTAATCAAGCTTGCAGAAGAAGATCCTACGTTCAAGACTTATACGGATAAAGACACCGGGCAAACAATCATTGCCGGCATGGGCGAACTTCACCTTGAAATCATCGTAGACAGACTTCTCCGTGAATTTAAAGTAGAAGCTACCGTAGGTAAACCGCAGGTTGCTTACAGAGAAACGTTCCGTCAGGCTGTCGACGCGGAAGGTATGTACAAGCGTCAGTCCGGCGGTAAAGGTCAATACGGTCACTGTAAGATTCACCTCGAACCTCTCGAACCGGGCAGCGGCTATATATTCGAAGACGCTACGGTCGGCGGAAGCATTCCGAAGGAATACATTCAGCCTATCAACAAAGGTATCGAAGAAGCGGCAAAGAACGGTATCCTCGCAGGTTACGAAGTCGTGGACTTCAAAGCAACCGTTTACGACGGTTCTTACCACGAAGTCGACTCGTCCGAAATGGCGTTCAAAATCGCAGGTTCTCTTGCGTTTAAGGACGGCGCTTCCAAGGCGAAACCCGTACTTCTCGAGCCTATAATGAAGGTTGAAATCGTTACTCCGGAAGATTACTTCGGAGACCTTATGGGTAACGTATCCAGCCGTCGCGGCAACATAACCGGAACGGAAGACAGAAACGGCTCCAAGGTAATCAACGCAAACATTCCGCTCAGCGAAATGTTTGGTTACGCAACCGACCTCAGAAGCAGAACGCAAGGTCGCGGACAGTACACGATGCAGTTCAGCCACTATTACGAAGTTCCGAAGAGCGTTGCCGAAAAAATTATCGGTGACAGAGCTCGTAACTAATTATAAAAATACAAGGCGAGAGATTTTATAAATTAAAATTTCTCGCCGGTAAAAAAATAGGTAACAGGAACACCTATCAAGGGAGTTATATCCCCGCGGAATTCCTGAAAAAATTAAAATAATAAAAAACAAATCTTTAATCGGAGGAAAACAACAATGGCAAAAGCTAAATTTGACAGAAGCAAACCGCACGTAAACGTCGGTACCATCGGTCACGTTGACCACGGCAAGACCACTCTTACCGCAGCTATCACTATGGTTATGGCTTGCAAAGGTCAGGCTACTAAGATGAAATATGACGAAATCGATAAGGCGCCTGAAGAAAAAGCAAGAGGTATAACGATAAACACCGCTCACGTTGAGTATCAGACAGACAAACGTCACTATGCTCACGTTGACTGCCCGGGCCACGCAGACTACGTTAAGAACATGATTACCGGCGCTGCTCAGATGGACGGCGCAATCCTCGTAGTTGCAGCTACAGACGGTCCTATGCCCCAGACTCGTGAACACATCCTTCTCGCAAGACAGGTTGGCGTTCCTTATATCGTAGTATTCATGAACAAGACCGATCAAGTTGACGATCCCGAACTTCTCGAACTCGTAGAAATGGAAATTCGTGAACTTCTCAACTCCTACGGCTTCCCCGGAGACGACACCCCCATCATCAAGGGTTCCGCTCTCAAAGCTCTCGAAAAAGCTACTTCCGGCTGCTCCGATGAAGAAGTTCTCGCAGCTCCCGAAGTTCAGCCTATCCTTGCTCTTATGGACGCTATCGACGACTACATTCCTACCCCCGAACGTGAAGACAGCAAGCCGTTCCTTCTCCCTGTCGAAGACGTATTCACGATCTCCGGTCGTGGTACCGTTGCTACCGGTAGAGTTGAACGTGGCGTAGCTCACGTAGGTGATGCGGCTGAAATTATCGGTCTCCAGGATAAACCCACCAACACCGTTATTACCGGTCTTGAAATGTTCAGAAAAATTCTTGACGAAGCTCAGGCAGGCGACAACGTAGGCGCGCTTCTCCGTGGTATCGACAGAAAGGCAATCGAAAGAGGTCAGGTTATCGCTAAACCCGGTTCGATTCACCCCCACACCCACTTCAAAGGCGAAGTTTACGTTTTGACCAAAGATGAAGGCGGCCGTCATACTCCGTTCTTCAACAACTATCGTCCTCAGTTCTATTTCAGAACGACCGACGTTACCGGTACTATCACCCTTCCCGAAGGCACCGAAATGGTAATGCCCGGCGATAACGTTACTATCACCGTTAAGCTTATCACTCCTATCGCTATCGAAAAAGGTCTCCGTTTCGCTATCCGTGAAGGCGGCAGAACGGTTGGTTCCGGCGTTGTTTCCGAAATCATCGAGTAATTTCGGTTAAACGAAAGGTTTAAATTAAATCATAAAAGGCTATGAGAATTTCTTATAGCCTTTTAGTTGTATAAAGAATTATTCATTTTTGACCTTTTGTTGAGGAATAAAAACTCTTCGTCGCTCAAAAAATGATTTATGCGGAATATTTTGGAGCATTATACCGAAAAACCGTTATTACGCTGAACTGCATATCGAAAATCTGTTATGGCGAACATTATAAAGACGAGCGACGTTCTCAATTCTGCAACTTTGAAACGTCCCTCGCCTTTTTACTTTCTTGTTTATCAACCGACCTGTAGTGGCGAGCGCAACTCGTCCGTAACGCACCCCGGGGTTGCACAACGCTACCTACTCCTCTAAATTAAATTTTTCGTTTCCGCCCTACTCGGTTGATTATCGAAAAACCGCAAAAGTCTGTTTTGAGCCTCGTCACTCGCGCGTAATTTGTTATTTCCTCTGTTCCATATGGCTGACGTATCCACAAAACAACTCTTTGTAAGCGGCATGTGATTATCCGAATACTTTTCTCTGTTGTCAAATTTAACGTTTTTACTGTCTGTCTTATAAATTGATTTTTTTAAGCCGAACATATTTCTACCTCTTTTTTGTCCTTTTATGGCTATATTGTACAACAGTATTGTTGACAACATATAGTCATATATGATAAAATATTTTTTATAAAACGCCCGACGGGCGAATATCGGGGGGAAAAATGAATTCCGAAGTTGCTATCGGCATATTGTTTATGCTTCTTTCAAAAAAACGCGTGCGCGCAAGCGAAGTTTCCGACAGGTTCGGCATAAGCAGAAGAACCGTTTACAGATACATCGACGAGATGAGCACGTTCGTGCCGGTATACACAGTGAGGGGCCCTCACGGAGGTTTTTCCGTTACGGACAGCTTCCGCCTACCGGCAACTTTCCTTACCGAAAAGGAATATTCCGTCGCCATCAACGCGTTGGAAGCTTTTTCCCGCGAACTTCCCGGCGAAGAAATCTCTTCAGTCATCGATAAAATGAAGGCGAACAACAAAGCGGGCAAAGACGATTTTACGCTTACCTCCTCCTCTTTAATGATTGACAGCGGTCCGTGGGGAGTTACGTCGGATTATAACAATAAATTGCGGGTTTTGGAGGAATGCGTCGAAAAGTGCGTCGAAGTGGAAATCGTCTATTCCGATCTCGGTGGCAAGCTCACGCAAAGGCGGGTTGAACCGCACACTCTCGTTTTAAAGCAAGGTATGTGGTATATATATGCGTTTTGCCTTTTACGCGGTGAATTCAGGCTGTTCAAAGTCGGCAGGATAAGGAGCATAAAGGTGCTTGAAAAATCGTTCGTCCGCAGAAACGTAGACGGTCTGAAAGAGGTCTTTCTTTATCGAACCACGGCTCCCGACACGCAGGAAGTGGCTTTAGAAGTATCGAGCCGCGCTCTCCCCGAGATAGAAGAATGGCTCGGCGTGGAGTGTATAAAAAAAAGCAGCAACGTTATATCCGCAAGGGCGTTTCTGCCGGTGGATAACGGACTGATTTCAAAAATATTGTCCTTCGGCGGAGAGGTAAAAGTCGTTTCTCCCTCTTCTCTTAAGGAAAGAATTAAAACCGTAATAAACGGACTTGCTGCAAAGTATAATTAAACCTTAAGCCTGTTCCCGGGAATTATGTTTTTTTGCAGTAAAAAACGGCTCGCGAAGTTTTTCGTAAGCCGTTTTTATTTTTAAAAGTGCCGTATATCGCGCGTTATTGCGGTATTTTAATTATATATTTAGTGATTTGACGTACTTATACCATTCTTCCACAACGTCCGAATAAGGCTTCCCGTCTATTACGATGTTCGTATCGAGATTGAGTTGCAACACATATTTTCCTCCGTACACTCTCGCAACATAGTACGTCAAACTGTCCGGCTGAACACGATTGATAAACGTAGTTCCTTTTTGGGTATGCAAGGCGGAAAAGCAATCGGCAAAAAGCCAAAAGTTGAAATTATCGTACGACGGATTATCAGCGTATTTTTTGTATAAATTCATAGCTCGCGAATAAGTCGCTTTTTCCTTTACTTCGCCGTTATACGGAAAATTCTTTGCCTGCCCCGTGAACAGGTAATACCACATCGATTTAGCGTATTTCGAGTTATTCGCATGCATTTCGGGGATAACTTCCCTCGCATTGCCGCTTATGCCGAGGTGAAAAAGAATATGATGTATGTATTCGTGCGAAAACGAGCCGACCGAATACAAGTTTATATATTTTCCGCCGGCATAGCCGGTAATACCGGCAGATTTCAGCCCGTCGTCCAAATATACCTTTATTGCGTACATATCGGTTACGGCAAACAAGTCGTCGCTCAATTTCGTCGTTGTTTCGTTGTCTTTCAACCAATCGGACAGCTTATCGTAAGAAGTTGAAAAAAGGCTGTCGGGCAGTATCAAATCGCTGAATTCTTTGTTTATAAAATACGTAAAACACCCTTGCGTAATTTTATACTCGTACTGCTTCGAATACGGCTCGAAGTCGTATTCCGGGAGAGTTATGCCGAATTGTTCTTTCAGATATAATCCAAGCGCGGTTTTATCGAGTGATAAAATTTCCTCTTCCGTTTCCCCACGTGAAATCAGCGATTTTACTATGTGCTCGGAAAAACTCCAGGCGTAATCTCTTTCTTTTTCCGAAAGATTGTTTTGTTCGTAGAGCGGAAACTGAAGCTCGGTTAAATATCCCGCGTTTTCTATGCTTGACGTTATAAAATCGTCGTATTCCTCTATTTGCAAATAGTAAGAAGCAACGCCCGCATACAATCCGAACGGAGCGCGGGAAGCGAAATTGTCCTCGTCTCGGCAGCCGAAATACAACAGCCATGCGAGAGTTTCTTCCGGCGAGGAGTTTGGCATGGAAAAGACCGCCGAGTCGCCCTTTTGCCACGAATCGAAAACGAGTTCGTCGCTCGCGTAGACGTCATTCGGGAATCCACTGAGGCTTTTTTCGGTGAATAAATTCCTAAGTTTGTCGAATAAATCGATCGTTTCGTCTATCGCTTTTTCGCTGAACGATTTTGAATCGAAATAGAAGCGTACTTCGTCCGTTTCGTACGTTAAATCGAAACCTACCGCGTGCGAAGTGTTGTTGCGTTCGAAAATACTCTCATTGCATTTTTCAAGCGCGTATTTGCTTTGATATGAAAATTTAATCATGAAAAACGCGGTCAACCCTGCGGCGGCAACGAGAAGCGGTATAGCTATTATAAGAAAAATCTTGGTTTTTTCTTTGTCATTTTTATCTCCTTTTCGTATTTCGCTTAGCCGGCGGTAATGGCGTCCTACCTCAACGGCTACGGGTAGATTTTTAAAAAGTGCCGTATATCGCGCGTTATCGCGGTGTTTTTCTCTAAAACGCAAAGCTATCGTTTGTTTACAAAGGAGCTGAGTCCGTTCCACAACATTCTGCCGGCAAGCTCGGTAACGCGTTCTTCGGAAATTCCGGACGGATTT
>JALEKY010000057.1 GCA_022768945.1 Christensenellaceae bacterium
GGAGAAAAGAAAGTTTGCGACGAGACGGGACTCGGAGAAGCTACCCTAAAAGACGTGGTTGCGGACTTACTGAAACCGGGCAGAGACTTGCGCGACAGTTTGCCTAAGCCCATTCTACGCGGAGATATAATGGATATCAACGACCTTGCGGAAGGTATGGAAATTACCGGCACCGTGCGTAACGTTATAGACTTCGGCGCGTTTGTTGATATAGGCGTTCATCAGGACGGACTCGTTCACATTTCCGAGCTTTCCGATAATTACGTTCGCCACCCGAGCGACGTTTTGAAGGTCGGTCAGATAGTGAAAGTAAGGGTTATAGGCGTTGATAAAAAGAAAAACCGCATTGCCCTTTCTATGAGAAAACAACCCGAAAAGAAAAGCTGATTTTACGCGTTAACGCGCGATTTAGACGACTTTTGTGTGTTTATTATCTGACAAAGAAGAAAAGTAACGAAAACGCCGAAAACGAGTAAAAACACTTAATTTAATAAAATAATTGACAAAGCGCGTTATCGGTTGTATAATTATACAATGTCGCGGGGAATAATCCGTTTTAATTCCTTCGACTAAAAACAAAAGATAAAACAGGAGAAAACTATTATGATATTCGATAAAATTTGCGAACTTCTTTCTCAACAGCTCGGTTGCGATAAGAGCAAGATTACGATGGACAGCGAAATTATCAAAGACCTCGGCGCGGACTCTCTCGACGTAGTCGAAATGCTTATGGGACTCGAAGAAGAATTCGGAGTGGAACTTTCCGACGAAGAAGCGGTTGCGCTTAAAACCGTCGGTGACATTGTTAAGGTAATCGAAACGAAGCAAAACTGAAAAATGAAAGTCTGTTTCTTCGGAGTGCATAACGGTAAGCCCGTAAAAAAGTATACGCTTGAGAAGAACGGAATGTCCGCCTCCGTCATTGATTACGGCGCGACGGTCGTTTCGATTAAAACCCGCGATAAATACGGAGTTTACGTAGACGTCGTTCTCGGTTACGACACGTTGGAAGAATACGAAAACAACGGCGGATATCTCGGCGCGAGCATAGGCAGAGTGGCGAACCGCGTTGCAAACGCGGGCTTTACGTATAACGGCGTTCGCTACGAGCTTTACGATAACGATAACGGCAATTCTCTTCACGGAGGAAAAGAGGGCTTCGATAAAAAGGTCTGGAATTCTTACGTCGAGGGGGACGCCGTGGTTATGAATTATACTTCGGAAGACGGCGAAGAAGGCTATTTCGGTACGCTGTCGGTCACGGCTACGTTTTTTATAGACGACGATAACGGTTTCCATATCGTTTACAATGCCGTTACAGATTCCGAAAGTGCCGTTAATCTCACTAATCACACGTATTTTAATCTGAACGGACACGGTGGGGGAAGTATTTGCGGACACGAAATGAAGATAAATTCTTCCTGCATTACTTCTATCGACGAGAACCTTGTTCCTTTCGGTGAATTTTTAAGCGTGGAACATACCCCGTTCGATTTTCGCTCTTTTAAAACCATAGGCAGGGATATTTCGCTCGAATGCGAACAACTTGAAATTGCGGGCGGATACGACCACAACTTCGTGCTTGACGAAAAGGACGGAATGCTTGCGGCTGAAACGATTGGCGAGAGAAGCGGTATAAAAATGCAGACCTTTACAAATCAGAACGGTTTGCAGTTTTACGGCGGTAATTTTATAACGCCCGTTGCAGGGAAAGGCGGAACGAGATACGATTTCAGGGAGGGATTTTGCCTCGAAGCGCAAAGTTTTCCTAACGCATTGAACGTAGAAAATTTCGGGGAGCCTGTTTTACGTTACGGCGAAGTGTACGAAAACGAGATTATCTACCGTTTTTCGACTGACGAAGAAAAATAAACAAAAATGATTTGCGCAGTCTTTTTTTAAGATTGTCGCTAAATAAAAATCGCCTTGTTTTTACACGGGGCTTAAATAAGGTGTAGTTATATGTGTACTGAAACAAAGTTGTTCGACCTCGTAAGCTGGTGGTCGATTTGGATAGTTATCGGTATCGGCGCGTGCCTTCTGCTTTTCGATAAGCTGTGCAAAGTGCGTAAAGTTACCGAAGAAGCTAACAGATTTTACTATTTTCTCGGCATAATTGCGATTGTCGTAGGCTTTCTTATGGCAAGCCTTGTTCAATCGTTTTATAATTACCTCGAAAGCGTTGCGAAAGGCAATCCCAAATGGGAATGGGGTGGCGTTACGTTTATGGGCGGTTTGTTCGGAGGAGTGATAGCTTTTGTCGGCGGCGCGCTTATTTTTGCAAAAGGCAACGTTCGCGCTCAGTTCGGTCAGGTATGTGAAATAGGTCTTGCCTGCGTTCCTACCGCTCACGCTTTCGGTCGTATCGGCTGTTTCTCGGTCGGTTGCTGTTACGGGGCGGAAGTTCACGAGGGCGATCCGTTCGCTTTTCTCGGCGTTACGTTCAAACACGGAGCCGGCGCGGGCGTTCTCAGATACCCCACGCAGCTTTTCGAAGCGGTCTTCTTGTTTATCCTTGCGGGCGTATGTATTCTCATGGTTCTTAAGGATAAAAAATTCAACTCGGTGATATACTTCGCTGCATACGGAATTTTCAGGTTCTGTCTTGAATTTTTGCGTGACGACGACCGCGGGGTTATCGGTATAGGTTTTGTTCTCTCTCCGTCGCAAGTGCTCAGCATAGTGAGCGTTGTAATCGCGCTTCTTATGCTTACGCTTATACTTCTTAAAAAGTATGCGCCGGCGGCTGCGTTGAAAGTGGCTCATTTCTTCCGTCTTGACGTTCCGTTCAATCCCGAACTCGAAGTAAAAGCCGTTCTTCCCGAATCGGACGACGAAGAAGATGAGAACGATTTATCCGAAGACGAAAAAGATAAGGACGAAGACAAGCAATAACTATAATCGACTTTAAAACCGAAGCGGAGTTTTTCGTTTCGGTTTTTTATTTTGATTTCGCTTGAAAAACATTTGACATACAAGCGATTTTGGTATAAAATAGTATAAGAATTTAGGGGAGTGGCTCAACGGTAGAGTAGCGGTCTCCAAAACCGTAGGTTGCGTGTTCGAATCGCGTCTCCCCTGCCAAGTTGCGTTTACCTTTCGCGGTAAGCGCATTTTTATTATTAAGATAGCCGGTGGGTTCTAACGCCATTACCACAGGCTAAGCTTTAAATTTGTCGGCTGTAAAAAAATTTTAAAGGAGGAAACGGAGTGAAGCAAGTTACATTGTATACCGACGGCGCGTGTTCGGGTAATCCGGGTGCGGGCGGGTATGCCGCGATATTAAGGTTCGGTTCTGCAGAAAAGACTATTTCCGGCGGAGAAGAGGAAACTACAAACAACAGAATGGAACTTAAAGCCGTTATAGAGGGGTTAAAAGCTCTTAAGGAGCCTTGTTCGGTTCTTGTTTACAGCGATTCCGCTTACGTGGTAAACGCCTTCGCTCTCGGGTGGCTTAAAGGCTGGATTTCTTCGGGGTGGAAAACCGCCGACAATAAACCGGTTAAAAACGAGGAACTTTGGCGCGAACTCGTAAGGCTTACTTCCGTTCATCTTGTTCAGTTCAACAAAGTTAAAGGTCATGCGGACGATGAATTGAACAACCGCTGCGATAAAATGGCGAGAGGGGAAGTCGATAAAATTCTTTCCTCTAAAAAAGTCGAGATTCCGCAGTAACTTCTTTATGAAATTTTATTTGTGAAAATTATAAAAAAATCTTGACAAATATGTGAAAAGTGTATTATAATACAATAAGGAGGTAGGAATTTATATGAAAAAGATATTATCATTACTTGTTGTATGTTTGTTGTTGCTATCCTCTGTCGCAGTCGGTGGCTGTTACAGAATAGAAGCCGCCGATAAATCTAAAATTGCCGGTACTTACGAGCTTGTGCGCTACAGCAGATCGAGCACGGAAGAGGACAGAGAGGGGAATTTTAAGGCTCAACTTGAAATTACGAGTTACCTCGTCGTTGCGGAAGACGGCACGGGATATTATGCTTATAAAGACAAAGACACCGATCCTTATATAATAGAAGTATCTATTTCTTTTATCGAATCCGAGGAACAGCCGGGAAAATACGAGTACGTTGAAATGCAGTCGGAAATTAAGCCGCTTGCTAAAAAGATGGGGTATCGCAGAGGGTATCTTAACATCGGAGTAATGGATTTTGCGGTCAGCCCGCTTAAATATCAGGGAATGCTTTATACCGATTATAAAAAGGTAGACAAAGCTCAGGATTTGACGTATGTGCGCAAGCAGATGCCGGACGTTCCCCTGTATAAACGCGGCGAAGTTACCTACAGGGGCTACTTTCTCAGCGATTACGTGGATTGCGAAGGGCTAACTTACGAAGACTGCGACGCATACGTGTACTATCTTATGAAGCTCGATCCCGTCGGTAAAAAAGCATACGCGTACTATATGCTTAAAAGCGAAAGGGAAAAGAGAGAAGAAGTCTTTGATTATTCTGTTGCGACGGGAACCGGCGAATACGGCGAAGTTTTCAAACTGACCATAAACGGAAAAACAACGGACTCCTATCCCGTTACTTCAAATTCTGCCGGATTTTATATTCCGGGAAGTCTGACAATAGCAGACCAAGTCCGCGACGTAAAAATTCACTTCTACAAATACAGTCAGATTACCGACGAGCATCGCGACGATATAATCGACGATATGATAAGAAATTATAATAACAGCATCGAAGATTCTGCTGTCGAATAAAAGTTAAAAATAAAAGAGGTTCGCTCGTCTTGTTTGAGAGCGAACCTTTTGTGTTTTATGCGTGTTGTTTAACCTCTAACGACTTCTGCATTGAATGCAATTCTTTTTGCCGCGTTAATCGTGTTTATTACCTCTTGCCGCGTATCGAAATCGCGACTTTTGTAAATTAACCTTCCCGAGCTTGAAAACAGTTTAAAAAAGAATTTGCCGTTTTTCGTAACGCAAACGTTGAAATTATTTGCTTTTATGTTTTTCTGAAGGGCTTTTATCGCTTTTCTTACGTCCGGTATTGCCGAATAATTGTCGCTTTTTAAAAGCAATTCGTCAGAGTTATCGTGAAGTTCGGCGCAGTATGCCGCTCCGTAGCGGAGTATTCTCCATTTACCTTCATACTCTTTTTTGTCCGTTTCGACAGGAATGTCGTTAATCGTTTCTTCCTTTTCGGGTTTCTGATTTTGTTGGTTTTGGTGAATGTTTTTTTCTTCTTCGTATTCTTCGCTTATGCCTGTCGCAACGGAAGCCAAAATCATTTTTGAAAATTCGCTTTTATGTTGCGTCGAGGCGTTTTCGTCCGTTTGTTCTGTTTGAAAAGAATATTCGTCGTTATCGAAAGGCGTGTCGTCAAGATTGTCGCCTGTCTCGTTCGTTTCAGTTCTTTCGTCCGTTTGCGTTAAGTCGTTCGGTGTATCGGCATTCTCGGTGTCATTCGATTGTTCGGTATTCGCTTTTTCGTCAGCTGTATCGTTTGTTTCTTCGGTGTTGTCGTTGGATTGCGAATCTGTGTTGTTTGTTGATTTTGTAATAACGTTTTTGTTCTCGACGGGCTTTTGTTCGTTTTTAGTTTCTGATTTTTTTTGCGAAGTCTTGTCCGATTTAAATTTTGCGGCGAACTTGTCGAGAAATCTCAGCCAATTATATTTTTTTATTATAATTCCAAAAATCGAAGCGACGGCAACGACGGCTAAAGTGATTATGATTGCAGTCATCAGCTGTGGATTGTTTTTAATGTAATCGATAATCTTATCCATATTTCGTAACCCGTCCCGCCGCGAAGGCATATAATCTCTTGTCGTGCCCCGCTAAAATTTTCTATATAATAATTTTAATATATTATTGAAAATTAGTCAAACGTATTTAATTAAGTGGAAATATTTTTAAGTATATGTTAAAATAAGAATGCAATCGATAAACTTGGGATTGATTCGGAGAAATGTATGAAAGTATATAAGGTTGCCGTTGTCGGCGGAGGCGCGTCCGGGCTTGTCGCGGGTATTTTTGCGGGAAAAGAATTCGGAAGCGACGTAGTTATACTCGAAAAAACGGACAGGGTGGGGAAAAAACTTCTATCCACCGGAAACGGTCGCGGAAACGTTACGAACGAGATACTTTCGGCAAAGAATTATCATTCGTATTCCGGCTGTGCGAGCGATTTTGTTTTACCTGCGATTTCGCGGTTCGATAATAATCAAACAACGAGCTTTTTGCGTGAAATAGGCGTTGTTTGCTCTGCCGAGGACGGGAAGGTATATCCTATGAGCAAACAGGCGTCGTCGGTGCTCGATATGATGCGTGCGAAAATCGCTTCCCTCGGCACGGAGGTCTTAACCGGTTTCGAAGTAATAGATATAGAGAGGGGAAAACCTTTTAAAATCTCTTCTTCGGGAAGTGTGATTTACGCAGAAAACGTAATATTCGCATGCGGCGGCAAATGCGCAAAGCAATTCGGAACGGACGGTTCTGCTTTCGGACTTCTGAAAAAGCTCGGACATAAGATTACCCCGCTTTTTCCTTCTCTCGTTCAGCTAAAAACGGACGGGTCTCTTATAAAAGGCTTAAAAGGTATAAAACAGTACGGAGAAGTTAAAATTATAACGGACGGAAAAGCAGTCGGCTCCGCAAAGGGGGACGTTTTGTTTACAGATTACGGAATAAGCGGTAACGCGGTATTTTTTGTTTCTTCCTACTGCGCGGGAAAAAATAATGCGAGCGTTTCTATCGACTTTCTGCCCGAAATTTCCTTTGCGGATTTAAAGGAACTTCTTTCGGAAAAAGCTAAAAACGCGCCGTATCTTTCGGCAGAAGATCTGTTGAACGGCGTTATCAATAAACAAATAGGAAAAAACATTCTTAAATCTCTCGGTATCGATTTAAACAAAAAGTGCCCGTTATCACGCATTAACGATGTTTCAGGTCTTATTAAATCGTTTATGTTGAAGGTCGAGGGCACTCTCGGGTTCGACTACGCTCAGGTTACAAGAGGGGGCGTTTGCTTAAGCGAAGTGGAGAGCAGCTCTTTATCGTCCAAGCTTTGCAAGGGGCTTTATATAGTAGGCGAAGCGCTCGATATAGACGGGGATTGCGGCGGCTATAATCTGCAATGGGCGTTTTCTTCGGCTTATGCCGCTTGTGCGGATATAATCCGGAGGGCGGCTTTATGAAAACTATTTCGGTTTTATCGGACACGCACGGGAATATATCTTCGATAGAAAAAATTTTTCCGATTTTAAAGGAAAGCGATTACGTCGTTCACCTCGGAGACGGAGCTCGCGATATGAAGTATTTCGAACGGGAGTTAAAAGGTAAGTTGATTTACGTAAGAGGAAATTGCGATTTTTCTTCTGAGGAGAAATACTCCGTACTCGAAATCGAAAACTTGAAAATACTTGTTACGCACGGCGATTTGTTCGGTGTTAAACAATCGCTTTTAAGGCTCAGAATGTTTGCGGAAGAAAACGGCGCGTGCGCTGCGTTTTACGGGCATACGCACGTAGCCGAAGAATGTACGGATAACGGAATTCTTTTGTTTAATCCTGGTAGTCTGAGCGCGTACTCGGCGTTTCAAAGTTACGGCTTCGTTTGCGTCGCAAACGGCAAATTGGTATGTAAAATTAATAAATTGATATAACGCGAGGTACGTGTTTTATGCTGAAAATTGAAAATTTAACCAAAGCGTACGGCGATAAAAAAGCCGTAGACAATCTGTCGCTACATATTTTGCCCGGCGAAATTTACGGATTTATCGGGCATAACGGCGCGGGTAAAACAACTACGCTGAAGAGCGTTGCGGGTATTCTTTCTTTCGACGAGGGGGATATATATATTGACGGAATTTCCGTTCGGGACAATCCCGTCGAATGCAAAAGAAAAATCGCTTACATACCCGACAATCCGGATATATACGATTTTATGACGGGAATGACGTATCTTAATTTTGTGTCTGATATTTTCGGTATTTCTTTTGCAGCAAGAAAAGAACGTATTGCAAAGTACTCCGAACTTTTCGAAATTTCCGGCGACCTTGCAAAGCCGATATCCGCATATTCTCACGGAATGAAACAGAAACTCGCGATAATTTCCGCTATGATTCACGAGCCGAAGCTTATCGTTATGGACGAACCGTTCGTCGGGCTCGATCCGAAAGCCTCGCATATTCTCAAAGGAATGATGAGAGAGTTGTGCGAAAACGGAGGGGCGATTTTCTTTTCGACTCACGTTCTCGAAGTTGCCGAAAAACTTTGCGACAAGATTGCTATAATAAAAGGCGGCAAGCTTGTCAAATCCGGAACGACGGAAGAAGTGAGAGGGGATTCTTCTCTTGAAAACGTATTCCTCGAGTTGGAGGAAAAAAATGCTTAAAGCTCTTTTAAAAAAGCAGTTTTTAGAAGTATTCCGCAGATATTTTTACGATAAAACGGGAAAGAAGCATTCTAAATTCGCTACAATTCTTTTGTTTGTTTTGTTCGGTGTCCTTATAGTGGGTGTGCTCGGCGGAATGTTTACCGTTTTGTCGATTTATATATGCGATCGGTTTAAAGACGTAAATCTTATCTGGCTGTATTATGCCCTTATGGGGCTTATAGCGGTTTTATTCGGGTGCTTCGGCAGCGTGTTCAATACCTATGCCACGCTCTATCTCGCAAAAGATAACGATTTTCTTTTGTCTATGCCAATACCCGTTAAAACTATTATGGCGTCAAGATTGTTATCGGTGTTTTTGCTTGGGTTGATGTACTCGGGCGTCGTTACGATTCCCGCCGCGGTCGTTTCTCTCGTAATGAACGGCGCTTCCGTTTTATCCGTTTCGGGAGGTATTCTATTCGTCGTGTTTACCGCTTTTATAGTGCTGACTCTTTCGTGTCTGCTCGGATGGGTTGTTTCTCTTATTGCGGTAAGATTGAAGAATAAAAGCTTTATAACGGTTATCGTTTCGTTGGTTTTCATCGCGCTTTACTACCTCGTATATTTTAAAGCGCAGGATATAATCGGTTATATCGTCTCAAACAGCGAAACTCTCGGGCAAAACGTAAAAACTTACGCGCTTCCCTTTTACGTATTCGGAAAAGGCTGTACGGGCGATTTGTTGTGTTTGCTTGCAACAGCCGCTGTTGTGTTCGGCTTTTTCGCTCTTACGTGGGCTGTTATGGCGAGAGGCTTTTTGAAGATCGTTACGTCTTCGTCTTCGGTTGCAAAGAATGGACGCAAGGCGAAGTCTGAAAAACAAAAAACCCCGTTTTTCGCGCTTTATCGCAAAGAATTGAAAAGATTTACGTCAAGCGCGACGTATATGCTGAATAGCGGTTTCGGTATATTGTTTTACGTTGTTTTCGCGGTGGCGTTGTTTGCGTCTCGCCCGATGTTGGAGGAAATCATAATGTCGCTCGGAGGAATGTCGCATATTGTATGCGCCGTCGTTGTAATGGCGATTTGTTTTCTGTCGTCCACTATAACTTACATAGTTCCGTCTGTGTCGCTCGAGGGGAAGAGCATATGGATTTTACAGTCCATGCCCGTCAATTCCTTTTTGCCCCTTAAGGCGAAAGTTGCCGTTCATATTACGTTGTCGCTTCCGCTCGCGCTGATTGTTTACGTCTGTTCTGCTTTCGTCTTGCCTTACGACGTCGCCGCGTTTGCTTTCGGAACTTTGTTTATCATTCTGTTTAACGTGTTTAACGCGTTTTTCGGCTTGTTTCTTGCCGTAAAAATGTGCAATCTCGACTGGATGAACGAAAGCGTTCCTATTAAACAAGGTCTAAACGTCGGATTGTTTATGCTTGAAGGCGTTGTTCTGACCGGCGTTTTTGCGGCTATATATTGCCTGCTTTCTTCGTTCGTTGGAAGTTGGGTTCTGTTCGGACTTTTCGCGCTTGTGCTTTTTCTCTCGTCGTTGCCGTTATATTTTTGGGCAAAGGGGAAAGGGAGCAGAATTTTTTCCGAATTATAAAAAATGAATTTCGATAGGAGTATTTGATATGAAAACGAGAGTTAAACCCGATAGCTGGCTGATAAATCGCCCTATAGCACACAGAGGACTGCATAACGACATATACGGCGAAAACAGTATTTCGGCTTATCGAAACGCTATTGATAACGGCTACCCGATAGAAATGGACGTTCAGCTGACAAAAGACGGCGAAGTGGTTTGTTTTCACGACGATAACGCGAAGCGTGTATGCGGAGTAGACGCGAATATCAGAGATATGACTTTAAAAGAAGTTCGCGCTTTGAAAATTTGCGGAACTTCCGACGGAATTATGACCTTTAATGAATTTTTAAAATTCGTTGACGGCAGAGTTCCTGTTTTGGTTGAAATCAAACAACAGCACGTAAAAAACAGCGGCATCGAAGCAAAAACCGTTATGCTGCTCGACGGCTACAAGGGGGAATTCGCAATTCAGTCGTTTGATCCGAGAATTATGAGAAATATAAGACTGTTGCGCCCGCAGTTTCTTCGCGGTCAGCTTGGCGGTGGCGTAAGAAAGGGAGACTTACCTTTTGTTCAGTATCTTGCCGTAAGGAAATTGCTCCTGAATTTTTTGTCCAAGCCGGATTTTATAAACTATTGTATAGAAGAGTTTCCTATAAAGACGAAACTTCCCGTTATGCGCTGGACGATTAACACGGAAGAGAAAAAAGCTCGCGCGATGGCAGCGGGGCATAACATCGTGTTTGAAAAAATCAACCCGTAGCTTTGCGCTGTTTTCGGGTTTAAATATATAAAAGCGACGAGTCCGGAGTAATTCCGAGCTCGTTTTTTACTTTGATTTTACTTTTCGACATTATTTTTACAAATATTCGACAAATTCTATAATATTTTTAAAATATTTTGTAAAACTTATGTAAAAATACTTGATTTTTCTCTTTTATCGATATATAATAATTACAAATTTTGTAAAAATAGCAAGATTTTAGACTTTTTTTTATGTGGGGGGAACAAAATGAAACTATCTATTTCTATCATTTCGTCGGATTTTCAGGCGCAATCCGTACATTTTAATAACGATGACGGCTTCGAGCTCATCGCGGCAACCGACAGCGGCGAAAAGGGACTTGAATTTCTCAAGCTCCGCACTCCGGACGTGGTTCTTTGCGATTTGATTATGAAGGACGTTGACGGGCTTACTTTTATCGAAAGATGTAAGGAAGTTTATCCGTCTGTGAAAATCGTCGTTTACTCGTCTTTCGACAGCGATGAAATAATTCGGTGCGCAGAGAAGAAAGGTACGGCGTTATACGTTGTCAGATCCGTTTCGATAGACGTTGTGGCAAGAAAAATAAGAGAGTTGTTCACTTCGAACGTCAATTCGTCCGAAATCGAAAAAGAGAAAAGAGAGAACGCTGCGGAGCTTAGGATAAGCAATATTTTCTTATCTGCCGGTATTCCCCCGCATATCCGCGGTTACAACTTTTTAAGAGAGGGGGTTATGCTTGCCGTACGGCAGCCCGAGGTTCTGTGTAACATAACAAAGGAATTATATCCGTCCGTGGCTGAGAAATACGGAACGAGTCCGAGTAAGGTGGAACGCGCTATCAGGCACGCAATCGAGGTAGCTTGGGCGAGAGGAAGAATTGAAAATCTCAATTCTATTTTCGGAGTAAATTTTTATGTTCGCGGCGATAAGCCTACAAACGGCGAACTGATAGCTTTAATTGCGGACAGAATTATTCAGGAAATTCATATGGGTAAAATTTAGAGGATTATACAGACTTTTATGTTGTAAACTTTAAAGGGCGCGGAGTTTTTCTGCGCTCTTTATTTTGTGCCGAAAAATAGTTTTAACGAAAAATTCGGTATTTTGTTATTTAGCGGAAAAAGGGAGGGGTGGTATCGTGTCGTAATCGAATTATCTTGACAAAACGCGTATTTTTGTGTATGATGATACACTCGTTGTATGAACCACAAGAACCTAAAACGATATGTAGACACGACAGGCAAGAATACTGACGCGATAAAGAAGTATATACAAAATCAGCTAAGACCAGCTATTAAAAGTCAAGCAAAAATACGCAGAAAAAATAAAAATTTTTTAGAGTAAAAAGTTCTACGACAAAAAGCCGTTTTGTAAGAAACGGCTGAATGATTAAGTGAATAAAAAAGGGATTAGTTTTTTAAGACCGGTGAATAAGGTTTTTTA